>JBBSDG010000374.1:0-4791 GCA_038249635.1 Bacteroidales bacterium
AGGAACCCAGATGGTAACCAAGGGCCTGGATTTTGATAACGTTAGCCTGGTTGGGATTCTGAATGCCGACAGTCTTTTATCGTATCCCGATTTCAGGGCTTTTGAGCGTGGTTTTCAGTTGATGGCACAGGTTGCAGGTCGTGCAGGCCGTAAAAATAAACAGGGGAAAGTGCTGATTCAGGCTTTTAATCCGTCGCATCCTATTTTATCCATGGTGCTTGAGCATAATTACGAAGCCATGTATCAGAGTCAGTTAATTGAAAGGGAGCGCTTTAATTATCCGCCGTTTTGCCGGATAGTGCAACTTTCGCTCCGGCATGTGGATGCCGATCTGATAAATAAAGCTGCTGACGAATTGGCCAGGAGACTCCGTGCACTGTTTGGCAAACGTGTCCTCGGACCTGAATATCCAAACGTGTCGCGTATCAGGAATCAATACCTGAAAAACATACTTATTAAATTTGAAAAAGGAATTCCTCTACCAAAAGCCAAGGACGAAATACGGAATGCCATCATGAAATTAAATGCCCATCCCGAGTATAAAGCGGTAAGGGTGGTTATTGATGTGGATCCGGTGTAGAGACGCGATGCCTCGCGTCTCAGTATCATAATATTACTCTTAATATTAAAACAAACCCAATTGAATGAGGAGACGCGAGGCATCGCGTCTATTAATCAGAATTAAAACAACCCGTTTATATGAGGAGACACGAGGCATCGCGTCTCAAAATCATAATATTAAAACAAATCCGTTTGTATGAGGAGACGCGAGGCATCGCGTCTCTACCAGCATGATATTAAAACAATCCGTGCAAATTTGCCTGCACTCCTTCAATAATTTTTCCGAGGTCTTCAACATTTTCCTGAAAATTGATATTATCCACATCAAAGATCATAAGTTTGCCGGCATTATAATTATTTATCCATTCTTCGTAGCGTTCGTTCAGGCTTTTAAGGTAATCGAGGCGGATGGAAGCTTCGTAATCGCGGCCACGTTTCTGTATATTCCTCACCAGCGTAGGAACATCGGCACGCAAGTAAATCAAAAGATCAGGAGGCTGAATAAAGGATGACATAAGCTCGAACAACGACTGGTAATTTTCATAATCACGCGTTGTCATCAGATTCATGGTATGAAGATTGGGCGCAAAAATATGTGCATCTTCATAAATGGTGCGATCCTGAATAACGTTTTTGCCACTTTTGCGAATATCCACAATCTGCCGGAAACGGCTGTTCAGGAAATATATCTGCAGGTTGAATGACCAGCGCTGCATGTCTTCGTAAAAACTGGGAAGATATGGATTGGTATCCACGTCTTCATAATGCGGTTGCCAGCCAAAATTCTTAGCTAATAAACCCGAAAGTGTTGTTTTGCCGGATCCTATATTTCCTGCTATTGCGATATGCATTCCCATAATTTCATTTATTTTCAGTCAGCTAATTTATTAAAGAATCTTGTTTAGGAAAAATAAGTTATGTGTTTTGTTGATAACTCGTTTGTGAAGGATAAGGGTTGGGGATTAGAATTTTGGATTTCAAATTTCGGAAGTCGGATTTGGAACCACTGTAACTCTGCGCTTCGGCTCCGTCCAACTGCCTGAAATTCTAAAATTCTAAAATTCTAAAATTCTGAAACTCTTCAACCCCTTCAAACCTCAAACTTTTATTTGTTTTTGTTGCCTATTGCCAGTATTTCCTCCACATATTTCCTGTCATTCGACAAACGAGGAACCTTATGCTGCCCTCCGAGTTTCCCTTTTTCGCGGAACCATTCGTAAAAAGTGCCTTTTTCAACTTGCCTTAGTACAGGCAACAGCAGCATCAGGTTATGGTAACGTTTGGCTTCGTAATCCGAATTGAGCGATTTCAATGCATTATCAAGCACTTCACCGAAATAATCCAGGTTTTCGGGAGGTGTTTCAAATTCGATTACCCATTCGTGAGCGGCTTTTTCATTGTTCTTTAAAAATATGGGTGCAGCAGTAAATTCGGTAACAATGGCTCCGGTCTTTTCACAGGCTGTTGCCAGTGCTTTTTCGGCATTATCAATGATAAGTTCTTCGCCGAAAGCATTTATAAAACACCTGGTACGCCCGGTTATTTTTATACGGTACGGATCGGTGGAGGTAAACATTACTGTATCTCCAATCAAATATCGCCATAAACCCGCGTTGGTACTGATCACCATAGCGTAATTTATGCCCGGTTCAACCTGCCATAGAGGAATTGTAAGCGGATTTTCATTCTCAATTTCTGACATCGTCATAAATTCGTAAAAAATCCCATAATCGAGCATCAGCAGCATATCATCACCATCGGGTCTGTCCTGAATTCCAAAAAAGCCCTCGCTGGCATTGTAGGTTTCGAGGTATTGCATTTTGGGTGGACAAATCTTTTTAAACTGCTCGCGATAAGGCGTAAAGCTGACTCCGCCATGAATAAAAAGTTCGAGGTTGGGCCATACTTCACTGATGTTTTTAGCGCCTGTAATTTCAAGGATTTTATTCAGCAATACCAGTGTCCACGACGGTACGCCGGTAATGTTGGTAACATCTTCTTCCTTGGTGATCATGGCCATGCGGTAAAGTTTTTCTTCCCATTCATCCATCAGTGCCACGCTCATGTCGGGTGTGCGGATAAGCTGAACCCAGAATGGGAGATTTTCCATAAGTATCGCGGAAACATCACCGTGGTATGTATCGGCAAATTCATTATCCGATCTAAAACTGCCTCCCATCCCCAGCACTTTACCGCTAAAAATAAGCGAATCAGGGTTGTTGTTGCAATAGATCGAAAGCAGATCCTTGCCGCCTTTCATATGGCATTCCTCAAGTGCTTCGGTTGTAACCGGGATAAACTTACTTTTATCGCTTGTAGTACCCGAACTTTTTGCAAACCATTTTACTTCGGTTGGCCAAAGGATATTATTTTCGCCTTTGCGGAGCCTGTCGATATAAGGTTTCATATCACTATAATCACTTATAGGCACACGGCGGCGGTATTCCTCAAAAGTGTTAATAGAACGATAATCGTATTTTAGTCCCCATTCGGTATCGCGTGCGGTATGCAAAAGACTCTCGAACCACTCTTCCTGCACCTCGTGAGGGTACTTCATAAATAACTCTATCTGATGGATGCGTTTTCGTATAAACCACGATATCACTGAATTAAATAATGTCATAAGGGTATAAGTTCAAAGGGATTCGGTTTTTCAAAAGTAAGCAATTATTATAACTGTTTTAAGGCCATCGTTTGTGATTTATCCACAAATTACACTAATGTTTCACAAATTTCCACAAATATTTGTGGCCATTTGTGATTAATTTATTCGCAGATCGAATAATTATTAAAGATATTCATGCGATTGATTAACTAAGCTTCGGGCATCAGCGGATTACTTCTTTTAATTTAAAAAAGTAATCTTCCCCGGGATTATCTACCTTTAATCTCTTAATTTTATTAGTAATGGAAAAACGCAACGCACTTATTGCCGGAGCTACAGGCCTTGTCGGTAGCACTTTACTTCATCAATTGCTGGCTGACGATCACTATGAAAAGATCATTGTGCTTACCCGCAAGCCTCTGGAAATAGTTCATCCTAAACTTGTTCAGCAACATCCTGACTTTAATAAGATTGAAATGCTGAAACCTGGTTTCCCGGTTGATGATGTGTTCTGTGCGCTTGGAACAACCATTAAAACCGCCGGATCGCAGGATGCATTTTATAAAGTTGATTATACCTATGTGGTTAATCTTGGTAAATGGTGTGAGGCGAATGGGGTAAAAAGATTTATGATCGTTAGTGCCATGGGTGCTGATGCTAAATCAGGTATTTTTTATAATCGTGTGAAGGGTGAGATGGAAGAGTCTGTAAACCAGTTAAATATTACGCATAAAATGATTTTCAGGCCTTCCCTTTTAATGGGCAATCGCACCGAAAAACGCACCGGCGAAAAAATTGCCCAGGCTGTTATGGGTGGCTTAGGGTTTTTATTTGTCGGACCGCTTTTAAAATACAAGGGAATTCATGCTGATATGGTTGCTAAGGCTATGATAAAAGCTGCTAAACAGGATGTTCAAGGTTTTACAGTTTATGAATCGGGGGAAATGCAGGGGATGTAAGGATTTCGGAGTTTGGAATTGCGATTTCGGATTTCAGCTTTTCACTTTAAGTGAAGCCCTGAATAGGCAAGAATTGAAATTTTTTGTACATTCCTGAATATTGCATTACATTTGAAAGGTAAAAGCAAACCCAATGCAGACCATCCCGGAATTTTTTGAAGAAAATGTAACTAAATATCCAGACAATGTTTACCTGTGGGAAAAAACAGGGACAGGCTATGAAGGCACAACCTATTCGCAGACCAAACAATTAGTCGAACAGTTTGCTGCAGGCTTGCTAAACCTTGGAGTCAAAAAAGGTGACCGGATAGCTTTGTTATCTGAAGGTCGTAATTCTTGGGTTGTTAGCGAGATAGGAATGTTGTATATAGGTGCAATAAACATTCCGCTGTCTGTAAAGCTAAGTGTTGACGAAATACGTTATCGCCTTACTCATGCGGGCGCAAGTTTTGTGATTGCTTCGAGTGGACAGGCAAGGAAAATCAGAGAAATCAAACAATCACTACCGGAGTTTAAAAAACTGATTGTTTTGGATGGAAATACTGAAGATAATTCAGAAATCACCTATGATGAGATACTGAAATTGGGCAAAGAGTATTTGTCCACATCATCGGAAAAATTTCAGGAAGCGCGACAAAATCTTCAACCCACTGATCCCGCAAATAT
>JBBSDG010000375.1:0-4778 GCA_038249635.1 Bacteroidales bacterium
ATCTTCAAAAAAACGAAATATGAGTACTATAGATGACATCAAAAAACCTCAGGAAGAACCCGAAATTGACGAACTAACCAAGGATCGTTATCTTGGAGGTCACGAATACGATGGTATCAGGGAACTTGATAATAAATTGCCTCGCTGGTGGGTTTACTTGTTTTATGCAACCATCATATTTGCAATTGTTTATATGCTTGGATACCATGTTACCAAATGGTGGCCGCTTCAGGATGATGAATACAAAAATGAAATGGCCTTGCAGGCTGATATCAAAAAGGCAAACCCGGAACCGGTTATTGATCTTACCACCTTGGTTCCTATGACAGCACCTGCAGACCTGGAAGCCGGACATGAAACGTTCAAGAAAATCTGTTCCGTTTGTCACGGTCAGAAAGGTGAAGGTTTGATTGGGCCTAATTTTACGGATCAGTACTGGATTCACGGGGATTCAATTACTAATACAATCTCCATAAAAAACTTATACCAGGTTTTAATAACAGGGGTAATTACCAAAGGAATGATCTCGTACAAGGATCAACTTACGCCGACACAGATGCAACAGGTATTGAGTTACATACTCACGCTTCAGGGAACCAGCCCGCCAAATCCAAAGGCTCCTCAGGGAGTTAAATACGACAAAATCGGCTAATATCAGTAAAACTTTTGATGGGAATCAATTTTTAATTTATCCTCTCATGAAGTTAAAATAATCCAAAATACAGGCTGTGGGGTTATTGTACTTCACAGCCTTTTATATATTTGCATAAATTGCATACAACATGGAAGAGTTTGAAGAGTTTGATGAATTTCGCAACAAGCAGTCAACAATTGGTGATGATGGAAGCCGTGTGTGGGTATATCCTAAAAAGCCAAAAGGGAAGCTATACAACTACCGGAAGATTGTTGCTTTAGTGCTGGTTGCTATTTTTGTTATTATTCCTTTCATTAAAGTAAACGGCGATCCCATTTTGCTTTTTAATATTATTGAGAGGAAGTTCATCATTTTTGGCGTAATGTTTTACCCGCAGGATTTTCACCTGTTCGTGCTTTCGATGCTCGCTTTCATCATCTTCGTAGTGCTTTTCACCGTGATATTCGGGAGGATTTTTTGTGGCTGGATTTGTCCACAGACAATCTTTATGGAATTCGTTTACAGGCAGATAGAATACTGGATTGAAGGAAATAACAGCCAGCAAAGAAAACTGGATGCTTCACCAATGGATTTTAACAAGTTTTGGAGGAAAGGATTAAAGCACACTATTTTTTACCTGATATCCTTTATTTCGGCTCACTTTTTCCTGGCTTACATTTTTGGTATCGATTATGTGCGCGACCTGATTACCGATGGCCCCATGGCTCACCTGGCCGGATTTGCCGGAATGATTATTTTTAGTGGGGTGCATTACTTTGTTTTTGCTAAACTGCGCGAACAGGTTTGTATTATTATTTGTCCGTATGGCCGTTTACAAGGTGTTTTACTCGATCGAAATAGCATTGTTGTAACCTATGATCATAAACGTGGGGAACCTCGTGGCAAATACAATCCGCTTGAGGACCGGCATGCAAACAATAAGGGCGATTGTGTGGAATGCGGAAGTTGCCAGGCCGTTTGCCCTACAGGTATTGATATCCGTAACGGAACACAACTGGAGTGTATTAACTGTACAGCCTGTATTGATGCCTGCAACTCGGTAATGGTCAGGGTAAAAAGGCCCGAAGGTCTTATTCGTTATGCTTCGGAGCGTAGTATTGCCGATATCACGAAATTAAAATTCAATATCAGGATATTGTTTTATTCAGTGGTGTTGTCTGGCTTGCTTATACTGATTGCTTTCCTTTTTACAATACGCACCGATATTGAATCCACCATTCTCCGGCAGAAAGGAACCATGTATCAGGAATATGATTCGCTGCATTACAGCAATATTTACATGATACAGGTGATAAATAAAACCAGGGAAACACTCCCGGTTGAATTAAAGCTGGATGAACCCGAAAATGGCGAGATTAAAATGATTGGCGACCCGCTGATGGTTGCAAAAGGCCAGGTAGGGGAGGCGCAATTTCTGGTGCTTATTAAGAAATCGGATGTAAAATCGGCGAATACTGAAGTGGAGTTTAAAGTAATGAGCAAGGGTAAGAAAATGGATGAGATAAAATCCACTTTCGTTGGCCCCAATGAGTTGGATAAGAAGTAGGCACGAAGGAAGATTTTTGAGATTGATAGGATTGATAGGATTGATGAGATTGATGAGATTGATGAGATTGATGAGATTGATGGGATTGATGGGATTGATGGGATTGATGGGATTGATAGGATTGATGGGATTGATGAGATTGATGAGATTGATGGGATTGATAGGATTGATGGGATTGATGGGGTTGGGATAGAAAAAAGTGAAAGGGATTTAGTACTTTTGACAAAATCAGAAACACAAAATAAGATGAAGATTAAGTTTAACTGGGGAACAGGTATTTTTATTTTTATTGCATTGTTTCTGCTGGTTAATGCTTTTGTGATTTTCAAAAGTTTCCAGCAGCGGAATGACCTTGTTACTGAGGAATATTACCCGCAGGGCCTCGAATATCAGAAGCAAATCGACCGATTTGTCAATGCAAATGCTTTAACCGGTAAAATACAGATTACGCAGGAACCAGGCGCAGTTGTAATTATTTATCCTTCGGAACTCAAAGGTAAGACGGTTAAAGGGCAGGTGAACTTTTTCCGGCCATCGGACGAGAATGCTGATTTTCATGACAGCATTGCTTTCGATACTGCAATGATCCAGAAAATCCCAGTTCAGAAAATGATGAAAGGCAAATATATCGCTAAATTTTTTTGGGTAATGGATGGTAAGGAATTTGCTCATGAAAGTACACTGCGGATCAATTGATTTCGGATTTCGAATGTCGGATGCCGAATTGAAACTTTAGGCGAATTATAATCTGAAACCTGAACATTGAAACCCTGAAACCTCTGAAACCTCTCATTCATCTCAAACCTTCCAACCCCCTAAATCCCAACCCCTAACCCCTAACCCCTAAAAAAAACATGTTCCTCTGGACCGCATTTATAGTTGGATTAGTAGGCAGCGCGCACTGTGCCGGCATGTGCGGGCCTATTGCACTGGCACTTCCGCTCAGGAGTGAAAACTGGTTTACCCGTGTAAGCGGAGCTTTGGTATATAATACTGGTCGCATCTTCACCTATATGATCCTGGGTGCGATATTCGGTTTATTAGGTAAGGGATTACATATGGCTGGTTTTCAACTTTGGGCTTCGGTTGTTATTGGTATTCTGATGATTGTAATGGTTGTGATTCCTTTGATATTTAAAAAATTGCCATCGCTTACAAATGTCTTTGAAGGATATTCTTCGCGGCTGTTAACAGGATTCAGGAATATGTTCCGTAAAGGGGATACCAAATCTTTGTTTGGCATTGGATTGTTGAATGGAATCCTTCCCTGCGGACTCGTTTATGTAGCTGTTGCCGGAGCCATAAATACAGGTGACGTTATTTCAGCAATGATGTATATGGCTTTGTTTGGTGCCGGAACTATACCTGTTATGCTGGCAGTTTCTATGGCCGGAACCATGATCAGTTTAAAACTCAGGATTTTTGTCAATAAACTTTCGCCTTACGTAATTGTTATTCTAGGTGTGCTATTTATTTTGCGCGGGCTTTCGCTGGGCATCCCCTATATTAGTCCTAAGGCAGAGGCACTTACACCGGTAATTGAAAAAGCGCACAAATGCTGCCACCCGGATAAATAAAAAACTTTGTAATTAAAGGATAATTATACTCACTAATCAATAATTTTGCACTCAAATAAATAAAACACTATGAAAACCAGAAACATTATTGCAATTGTAATGGCAGGCTTCTTCGGACTTGCTATGATGACCTCATGTGGTGGCGGAAAATCCGGCGACCAGTCAACAACAGACAGTACAAAGGTTACTGAAGCACCGGCAACTCCGGCAGCACCAACAGCGGAACAAATGGAAATGGGTAAAAAGATTTATGAAACACCCGGTAAATGTATCACTTGCCACCAGGCAAACGGACAGGGTATTGCAAATGTTTTCCCAAATCTGGTTGGTTCCAAATTTTTGTTGGAACAGAAGGTGCTTGCTGTAACCCAGGTACTGAATGGCTCAGCTAAAGTTGGCAATAAAGCTGTTAAATATCCTGCTCCTATGCCTCCGCAACTTGATACAAAAGAAGAAGCTGTTGCAGTTATCAACTATGTACTTAACAGTTTTGGCAACGCCGGTGGAATTGTTACCATGGATGATGTTAAGGATGTTGTGATTGATCCACGTTAGTATGAAGTGAATAGATTTAATGATAGAAAGGAGCTTCGGCTCCTTTTTTTGTGTCGTGTATTTTGGTGTAATCCTTACTTTTCACCTCATCCGCCTTCGGCACCTTCTCCCCTCATCCGCCTTCGGCACCTTCTCCTGAGGAGAAGGAAATAGGACTTTTTGCTTTTCTAGAAAAGGACCAAAACTCCGGATTTTTTTCACGAATGGTGGATTTTAGCTGATCGGTATTCATTATTCACTTTTCATTATTTGTCATCATGAGCGAAGTCGAAGGGTACTTTTCGTTATTCACTGTTCACTTTCATTTAACTAAAATATCCTACTTTATATGTGTCTATTACAAAGTCCATTTTTCTTCACTTCTAAGCATTATCTTTACTCCGGGTAAGTTCCAATTAGCGCGATAATTACCGTGAAAGTCTTTTCACTTTTCATGCAAATCAAG
>JBBSDG010000376.1:0-4757 GCA_038249635.1 Bacteroidales bacterium
ACAAAAGCCATTGGCTCTGTTTTTATGTTCAAATTACTTGCCAAAACCGACGACACTCCGGTTAAGGTTGACTTTGGGAATGGCACCCTTGTTGACAGAACCATAAGTGGCAGTTTTTATGAAACTACAATTGGCGGCACCCTGGTTGGTTCACAAACCATAAAGGTTTATGGAACAGGTATTACAAGTCTTGCATGCAACGATAACAATCTATCCGCATTGGATGTTAGCGTTAATGTGGACCTGGCTGCGCTTGATTGCCGCAATAACCAAATCGCGACCCTTGACGTAACTAAGAATACCAAGTTGATAAGGTTTAGTTGCGATTCCAACCAACTTGCCATCTTAGATGTAAGCAAAAATACAGCACTCACAAATCTTGATTGCTACCTTAACCACCTTACCGCATTGGATTTAAGCAAAAATACAAAATTGAAGTCGCTTAATTGCTACGACAATTTGCTCACTGCATTAGATTTAAGCAAGAATACAGCGTTGCAAATGCTTATTTGTGAAGATAACCAGATCACTACATTGAATGTAAGTAAGAATATAGCTTTAACATACCTTTTTTGTGGGTATAACAAACTTGGTGCGTTGGATGTAAGCGGGAGTACTGAATTAGGAACTTTCTTTTGCCAGCATAACCAACTAGCAGCATTAGATGTAACCAAAAACACCATGTTAACTCATCTCTTATGCAGCAATAACAAACTTGTTTCATTGGATGTGAGCAAGAATATAATGATGAGTCAGATAACCTTTAACAATAATTTAATCGCTGCATTGGACGTAAGCAAGAATACTGGGATGAATACTTTATATTGCGAGAATAACCAACTAACAGCTCTAGACATAAGCAAGAATACCTTATTGAGAGAGTTATGGTGTAACAATAATAAAATCACTGCATTGGATGTGAGCAATAATTCAGAACTGTTATATCTGTATTGTGAGAATAACCTGCTCACCTTCGAAACTTTGCCTCTGAAACAGGCTGCATGGTACAACTATAGCTATACACCCCAGAAACCGGTTTCTAAAAATATAGCTTCAGGCACAAATTCGGCAATAGATTTGAGCAACCTTCTCACTATAAATGGTATTACAACCATTTACACCTGGAAAACTAAAAGCGGAACAACTCTTAACAAAGGAACAGATTATACACTTACCAATGGCAAAACCGTTTTCCTGAAAGCCCAAACCGATAGTGTTTACTGTGAAATGACCAATGCAGCCTTCCCTGATTTTAATGGCGGAAATGTATTAAAAACTACCTGCACCAGAGTAATTGGTAATGTAGGCATCAAGGAAAATCCTGATGCTCCCGGCTACCAAATCTATACCCGGAACAAAATTATACATATTGATGCGCCAACCAATGGGCTAGTATCGGTTTACGATATAAGTGGCAGGTTGGTTGCAGCCAAGGAAATAATTGCTGGCGACAATACAATAGCAGTGCAAAAAGGCGGAGTGTATTTGGTTAGGTTAAACGGTAGCCATACGCCTGTAGCAAAAAAGGTATTTATCGGAAATTAATAATTCCGGAATTAAAGAATACAAATTTCCCCTATTTGCTTATTGAATTGCATTCCTGCAAAACATTCTTTTCAACCCGCAGTTACTACGAATTATCAAAAAGGATTCCATCATTGGAGTCCTTTCTTTACCTTTGTGCCTTTCCAACAGGCATTAGTTTATTATTTATGGATTTCGAGGCTACCGAATACACATTGCAATCGCTGGTTACAGGCGAACTTTTTGAAGATACTGGATGGATGCTTGATGCGCCCGGACAAACCAAAGCCGGGCTGATCAGGGCAATATACAAACACAAACAGATGAATCCGAAAGACTCATCTTATGGAATTTACCGGTTCGCCGACTGGCTGCCGGTTAGCCGAATGCTTAAAGGTTCATCTGCTCCCGTAACTTATAAAAGCGAAGGACTTGCAGCACATCTCGGGTTGAAAAATCTGTATATTACTTTCAGCGGTTACTGGCCCGAAAAAGGCGCGCTGATGACAACCGGCTCTTTTAAAGAAACTGAAGCATATTCGGTTTGTGGTCGTTTGGATCCTGCACAAAGCAAAGTGCTGGTGGTTGCATCGGCCGGAAATACTGCACGGGCTTTTGCAAAAGTTTGTTCCGATAATAATATCCCTTTGCTGCTGTGTGTTCCTGAAGATAACCTGGATGCATTATGGTTCGAAAACCCGCTGAACGATTGTGTAAAACTGATTGCTTCGCGCACCGGCAGCGATTATTTTGATGCCATTCACCTCTCGAACCTGGCCTGCCAGTGCGAAGGCTTTGTAGCCGAGGGTGGCGCCAAAAATGTGGCCCGCCGCGATGGAATGGGGACTACCATGCTTTCAGCCACAACCACCATTGGCGAAATTCCTGATTATTATTTTCAGGCCGTAGGCAGCGGAACCGGTGCCATTGCCGCATGGGAAGCCAACCTTCGGCTGATTGTTGATGGTCGTTTCGGGAATAAACTGATGAAGCTGATGATTTCGCAAAATCATCCATTTGTGCCAATGATGAATGCATGGAATGCAAACTCACGCGATATGCTGCCGTTCGATGATGAAACGGCACGCAAAGAAGTTGAAGAAATTGATGCCAAGGTACTTTCGAACCGCAAGCCACCCTACCCTCCTATCGGCGGACTGTTCGATGCGCTTACCGAAACAAAGGGCGAAGTGCTGGCTGCCACAAACAACGAACTCCATGCAGCTGCAAAGCTATTTCTTGAACTGGAAGGCAATGATATTCATGAGGCTGCCGCAGTGGCTGTTGCTACGCTTATACAGGCTGTGAAAGCAAATAAAGTGGAGCCCGAAGCCATTATTATGCTGAATATTACCGGCGGTGGCGAAGAAAGAATGAAAAAAGGGAAAACACTGCATTATCTTTTACCTTCCGAAGTTTTTGATATTAATCCTGCGCTCGAAGAAGTGAATATTGCGTTGAAAAAGATATTCGGTTAGAATATGCTGAGTGTCAGACACCTTTCAGGTGTGCAGACACTAACGAGAATGAGTGTCAGACACCCGGAATGGGTGTGCAGACACTTAAAGGCAATTCGGGTGTGCAGACACTAAAAGCAAAAGATATGAATAACGAAGTAGTTGGGATTATTGCCGGCGCCTTGTCGTGCACCACATTTCTTCCACAGGTGATTAAAACCTGGAAATCGAAATCCACGAAAGATGTTTCGCTCACTATGTTTATTATTGCCTCAATCAGTACGGCACTTTGGCTTATTTATGGCATTCTGATTCACAGTATTTCAATTATAGGCACCAATATTGTTGTGCTATCCTTTTCACTAATCATGCTACTCCTTTTCTTCAGGCACAGAAAAAAATAAATAGACAGTTAATGCGGAATAAATTCCTGGCTTTGGCAGGAATGTATCTGCTTTGATTTATACGGCCAGGTTTTTATTTTCTCTTCGAACTTTTAAAGGTTAAGAATGTTTACATCGAATCAGTTTATATTGATTCACTTTAGTTTACAATAACCATCATATGAAAACACTTCTGATACCGTCGATAATCCTCCTGGCTATGGCCTTAACAACGCTGTCGTTTATGAATTCAAACAACACATCTCCCAAAATAAAAGAACAAGTTGTTACTTATACTCTGGAAGGTACCATTTATAAAGGCTTTGTTGCCTACGACGAAAACATAAAAGGCAAACGTCCGGCTATCCTGGTTATCCCTGAGTGGTGGGGACTTAACGATTATGCCAAATCGAGGGCGAAACAGCTGGCAGAACTTGGTTATATCGCCATGGCAGTTGACATGTTTGGTGACGGAAAGATTGCTGCCAATCCACAGGAAGCACAGGAATTTACCAAACCATTCTACGCTGACCCGCAACTTGCAAAAACAAGGGTTGATGCTGCGCTCAAGCAATTAAAAACTTTCCCTGCCACCGATGCCGGTAAAATGTCTGCCATTGGGTATTGTTTTGGGGGAAATGTTGTTCTGAATGCTGCCAGGCTGGGTTCTGATCTTAAAGGCGTAGTGAGTTTTCATGGTGGACTTGGAGGTGCTCCGGCAAATAAACAACTTTTAAAGGCAAAAATCCTGGTTTGCAACGGGGGAAGTGACAAGTTTGTTTCAGATGAAAGCATTACTGATTTTAAGCATTCAATGGATTCAATCGGGGCTGATTATAAATTTATATCTTACCCCAATTCAACTCATGCTTTTACAAATCCAGCCTCAACCGAAACCGGGAAGAAATTTAATATGCCTATTGAGTATAATGAAGCTGCTGATAAGGCTTCGTGGAATGATATGAAGGTGTTTTTCGGGAAAATTTTCGTGAAAAAGAATTAAGGATTGGAACTAATAGTGAGTTGCAAAACAGAAATTGAGTCCACTCAGAATTTATAATTACAAATTCTAAAACCCAAATTTCAAATTCCAAAACCCAAATTTAAATCTCCAATATTCACACCCTAATCCCCAAACCCCAAACTCTAATCCCCTTTTTACTTCATATTGTGAAACACATTAATCACATCGTCATCCTCTTCCATTTTTTCAATCAGTTTTTCAACATCAGCCTGTTGTTCGGCGGTTAGGTCCTTGGTATCATTGGGGATGCGCTCGAAGGCGAAAGTCCTGATCTCAAATTTATTTTCCTCCAGGTATTTCTGTATGGAACCGAAGTTATGAAAATCGGCATATAGTACAATTTCACCTTCATCCACAAATATTTCATCC
>JBBSDG010000377.1:0-4746 GCA_038249635.1 Bacteroidales bacterium
AATTTTTGTTACTTTTTGTTCAAGCAAAAAGTAAGAGAAAGATTATATCAGTCCGATATTAACTAAAACAATCTCATTTCTTTATAATCTCATACATCAAAATTTGTTTCCAGCACATCAAAATATTATGTTGCCGTTTTTCTAATGGATTTGTGATTCTGAGGCTTTTGAAGATGTAAAAGCTTTTCAGAGATGGATTGATTTTCTATTTAGTCCATCATATTAAAGCCGAACTTGATTAATTTCGGGAAATACAATCCGTTACCGAAAAATGAAAAAAAATGATGGTAAACGCGGATTTTTTTTAAGGATTCCATATATTTGTAATTCAAAAAAAATCTTTAACCATGTTACTCTCAGCATGCGGTTTAATCTGCGACGAATGCGAATTTTTTGGGAAGGAATGTAACGGCTGCATAGCCGTCAAGGGACAAACTTTCTGGGCAAAGGAGATGATGCCTAACCAAACCTGTCCGTTGTTCCACTGCTCCGTAAATGAAAAAGGGTTTAAAAGCTGCGGCAATTGTAATGAGCTGCCCTGTAAACTTTTTCGCGAAATGAAGGATCCCCACAGTACGGAGGAAGAACATCAGCTTTCGCTTGTGCAAAGGGTTGGAAGGTTGAAAGAAGCTCTCTGAGAAGTTAGTTAATTGCAGAATTGATATTTTTATTGCTCTTATCAGAATCTGGAACTAGTAATCTGATTTGTTAAATAATTGCTCATTAGCAGAATATGATTTTCTGTTTCTTGCTTTGGGTACAAGTTTAGTCAATTTCTGTTTTGTTTTTCAAATCTTTATAATAATTCATTTTTCCTATAACCTTGTATCAGATTTCTTTTTAAATTTGAAATAAACTTAGAAAGGAATTCTTTTTTACTGATTACAGTTAATTTACGAATACTTTAATTCAAAAAAATATACTATGTTAGAAAAGATCATCGGTTTCAGTATCCGGAATAAATTGATTATAATTCTTTTTACCCTTACAATGGCTGCGTTCGGAATTTATGCCATACTGCATATTCCTGTAGGAGCCGTTCCTGATATCACCAACAACCAGGTTCAGGTTATTACAACTTCCGGTAATTTATCAACACAGGAAATTGAGCAGTTTATAACAGCTCCAGTTGAACTCGAAATGGCCAATCTGCCGGGTGTTGTCGAAATCCGTTCTATTTCAAAATTTGGATTATCAGTTGTAACAATTGTATTTAAAGATCAGATTGGTACTTATTTGCCCCGTCAGCTTATAGCCGAAAAGATTAAAGCAGCATCGGCAAATATTCCCGAAGGTTTTGGTACACCGGCAATGGGTCCTATTACTACCGGCCTGGGCGAGATTTACCAGTATATACTGGATGTGAAACCCGGATACGAAGGGAAATATTCTGCTATGGAATTGCGTACTATTCAGGACTGGATCGTCAGGCGACAGTTATCTGGCATTAATGGTGTTGTAGAGGTAAACAGTTGGGGCGGATATTTGAAGCAATACGAAGTAGCCATTGATCCGTCAAAGATGAGTAACATGGATGTTACCCTGATGGAAGTTTTCGATGCGCTGGAAGCAAATAATAGCATTTCGGGTGGAGCGTACATCGAAAAAACCAATCAGAGCTATTTTATCCGAGGCGACGGACAGGTGAAATCGCTTGAGGATATCGAAAATATTGTAGTAAAAAACAAAAGCGGTATCCCTATTCTGGTAAAAGAGATGGCAACCGTGCAGTTTGGATATGCCAACCGTTTCGGAGCTATAACAGCCAACGGAAAAGGAGAAACTGTACTCGGGCAGGTTATGATGCTGAAAGATGCCAACTCAAAGCTGGTAATCAACGAGGTAAAAAAACGGGTCGCCCTGATTCAGAAAACCCTTCCCGAAGGCATTTTCATAAACCCGATTCTCGAACGCAGCGAACTGATTTCCAGAACATCATTTACGGTTGTCGAAAACCTGGTACTTGGTTGCCTGATAGTTATTCTGATTGTAATTATTTTGCTGGGCAATGTGCGTTCAGCTTTGGTAATTGCTTCAATGATCCCGCTGGCATTACTCTTCACCATTTCCATGATGTACATTTTCGGGATTGATGCGAACCTGATGAGCCTGGGTGCCCTCGACTTCGGGATTATTATTGACGGCGCCGTAATCATTGTCGAATTTATAGCCATCCGGATTACTTCAGGGAAGGCGGCTTATAACAGGATGGCAGGAGATGAAAGGCAGGCCCTGATCGATAAAATAACATTCAAAGGAGCTTCCCGCATGATGAGTTCGGCCATTTTCGGACAAGTTATCATTCTCATTGTTTTTATCCCTATACTTTCCCTAAGCGGAGTGGAAGGCAAAATGTTCCGGCCAATGGCATTGTCCTTTAGTTTTGCAATAATAGGAGCAATGATTCTGGGATTAACATGGCTTCCAGTTGCGGCTTCGCTTTTCCTGAAGCCCGAAAAAGAGAAAAAATGGAGCCTTGCAAAATGGATCATGAACCTTGCCTACCGCTCTTACACTCCTGCCATGCGATGGTCTTGCAACCACAAACGCATTGTGCTTGGTTCAGCACTTGCCTCATTGGTATTGACTGCTTTTTTATTTTCACGAATGGGCGGTGAGTTTGTTCCTACTCTGGATGAAGGCGATTTCGTGATTCAGCCGGTTTTAAAAACAGGGACTTCTCTGTCGAAAACAGTCGAAATGACTACGCGTATGGAGAAAATTCTGAAAACAACGTTCCCCGAAGTCGCACAGATCGTTTGCCGCATTGGCGCTGCCGAAGTCCCTACCGATCCTATGTCGATGGAAGAAATTGATATGATCATCAAGCTGAAACCGCGCGATGAATGGGTTTCGGCGAAAAGTAAGGAAGAACTGGCCGAAAAATTTAAAAAGGCTCTATCCATCATTCCCGGCGTTGAATATGAATTTACACAACCTATTCAAATGCGCTTCAACGAATTAATAACCGGTGTAAGAGCAGATATTGCGGTTAAAATATTTGGCGAAGACCTCGATTATTTAAATACAAAAGCCGCCGAGATAAAAAGCCTGATTGCCGAAGTACCCGGCGCTGCTGATATAATACTCGAAAAAACTGCCGGGCTTCCGCAAATGAATGTGAAGTACAACAGAAGCAAAATTGCTTTTTACGGACTTGATATCCGCATGTTGAACAGGTATCTCTCCATGGCTTTCGGTGGCGAAACTACAGGGATTGTTTTTGAAGGTGAAAAGCGTTTTGATATGGTTGTCAGGTTTCAGAAACAAAGCCGCAAGGATATTGACAATATCCGGAACCTGCTGGTTCCTTTGCCCGATGGTAACCAGGTTCCTCTGAGCGAATTGGCTGAAATTACTTTTACCGAAGGCCCTGCCAAAATTTCGCGCGATAATACACATCGCCGTGTGGTGGTTAGCGTGAACGTGCGAAACCGCGATTTACAGTCCGTGGTAACGGATATACAGGCTAAAATTGACAAAAATATTACTCTTGCCCCGGGAAACTATATTACGTATGGCGGTCAGTTCGAGAACCTGCAAAATGCCACCAACCGGCTGATGTATGCTGTTCCGGTTGCTTTACTGCTGATATTTATCTTTCTGCATTTTGCCTTTAAATCTTTTAAAGATGCAGTTATGATTTTTACTGCTGTTCCCCTGGCAACAGTAGGAGGTGTTTTGTTCCTATGGATGCGTGGTATGCCTTTCAGTGTTTCGGCAGGCATAGGTTTTATTGCACTCTTCGGAATTGCGGTCCTCAATGGAATCGTGTTAATCGAACATTTAAAAGAATTACAACATGGTGGTATGAAAGATATGCGCGAACTCATCCTGAAAGGAACAAAGGCCCGTCTGCGGCCTGTTATACTTACCGCAGCCGCCGCAGCTCTTGGTTTTCTGCCCATGGCTATTTCGAGCGGTGCAGGGGCCGAAGTACAACGCCCTTTAGCTACAGTGGTAATTGGAGGTTTGTTTACATCCACCTTGCTCACCATGATAGCTTTGCCTTTACTTTTCGAAATATTCAATAATGTGACAGGGATACAGTTGTGGCCGCTGAAATTTAAAAGAAAAACACTGAGCATCGCTGTTCTGCTTCTTGTTTCTGCATTACCTGTCTTTGCACAAACCAAACCGCTTAGCCTCGAAGAAGCCATTCAGTTAGCATTGCAAAACAATAAACAGATCAATGCATATGCCCTTAAAGTTAATGAAAGTCAGGCTTTAAAACCAACGGCATTTTCAATTGATAAAACGAAAATTTATTATGGATACGATCAGAACAATATTGCTGAGAACGGATACCCCTTGAATGTGATAGGTATTGAACAGAATTTTAGTTTTCCCTCTGTGTATGCAGCTCAGAATAAAGCAAATACTATTGGGGTCACCATTGCCGAAAAAGAGCTGATCCGGCAGGAACAAATCCTTACCAAGCATGTTTCGCAGGCCTGGTGGGAAATCACATATCTCAATAACAAAAAGCAGATATATCTAAAAATTGATAGCCTGTATGGTAATTTTAACGTGATGATTGAGCAGAAATATCAGAAAGGTGATATAGGCCGCCTCGATCTTCTGAATGCGAAAGCTAAAAAGCAGGAAATTCATGAGATGATCATGCGTTTGAATTACGACCTGGCTTCATCGTATGAGAAATTACAGGCGCTTGTTCAATCCGACAGTTTGTTCGAAGTTCCTTTTCAGGAGCTTACCCAGGTTCAGGTAAGTGAAATAAGCCCC
>JBBSDG010000378.1:0-4734 GCA_038249635.1 Bacteroidales bacterium
CCTACCCCTTATACCGTATCCATTTCCATAATTCCCGGTAGTTCGATTTTTTGCCATACATCAAAATGCCGGTCCGGTAAATTTTAGCAGCGAGCCAGGTGGTACCAAGGAAACCAAGTATAAGTATTCCCGCTGATAATGCTATTTGCCAGGTGGGAACTCCAAAGGGAATGCGAACCATCATGATAACCGGCGAGGTGAACGGAATCATAGAGAGCCAGAACGCAAGCGGGCTTTCAGGATTTTGAATAACAGTTTGCGCTACAACAAGGGATAGAATTAAAGGAACCGTTACCGGAAGCATAAATTGTTGTGTATCGGTTTCGTTATCAACTGCCGATCCAATAGCTGCAAACAAGGCTCCGTAAAGCAGGTATCCGAAAAGGAAATAGAACAGGAAAGCCATGATCATCACCGTTAAATTGATGGACGAAAAGGCTTCGAACACTTCATTCAGATCATCATTGCCGGTATCAGCCTTAATGGAATTAGGCGTAGCGGGTGCTGTTTCGTTTGGAAGAGCCACACTAGTACCTGAAATCTTCGCCTGTTCAGTCTTTGTTTTCTTAAACTGCTGTGGGAAAGCTGTCTGCACGGCAGTAATAATCACAAATGTAAAAGCGATCCATAACAGGAACTGCGTGAGGCCAACCAGTGCAATGCCTACAATTTTGCCCATCATTAGCTGAAATGGTTTAACCGACGAAACAAGAACTTCAACAATCCTGCTTGTTTTTTCTTCTATAACGCCACGCATTACCTGTGCCCCGAACATGAAAATAAACATGTATATCATAATACTGCCAACATAGCCTATCACCATGGTAAGCTCAGTGAAGCTTTTCTGTTCCGTTCCTCCTTCGCCTGTTTTATAGGTCGATATTTTTACATCGGTCTGAATGTTTTTGAGGATGGTTTCACTCATCAGGTCAACAGCAGTGGTGTCGCTTCCCGGTTGATAACCTGGAGTTTTGCGGATAATTTCGTTTCGTATCTCGGCAGCCAGTTTCTGTTTTTCAAGTTCTTTGCTCATCACGCCCGAAATGTATCCTTTGAGGTTGAGTGTAGGCTGCTTGTCGGAGTAAATGGCGGCATTGTCGGGAACTGTGAGTTGCGTTGCCGGTATATGCAAAAGCATGTAATCTCCTTCTTTCATCAGAGTTGCTTTCACTTCCTGCAAATTTCCACTTAACGGTATAAATGTATAGTTATCGCTGTTTTCGAATTTGCTGAAAAACAGTCCGGTTTCGTCGAGTACGCTCACAAGCTGTTTATCGTCCTGGCGGCTGGCTAAATAAACCGGCAGTATAAACAATGAAGCCATAAGTATTGGCCCGAGTATGGTCATTACTATAAACGACCGCTTACGTACTTTGGTGAGGTATTCGCGTTGTATGATAAGGATTATCTTGTTCATGGCTTTGTGTTTCAGGATTCCGGATTTTTATTGCCATTGACGGCATTAACAGTGGAGATGAAAATATCGTTCATCGAGGGGATCAACTCGTTAAATGTAATCACATTTACATGAGGAAGCATCGCTGTGAGCAGATCGTTTGGTCCTTTCGAGGCCGGTAGCCTGAACTTGACCGTGCAGATATCGTCTTCAACAGATGAATTTAAAATTTCAAACCCCGGTTCATCCAGCTGGTATGTAGTTCCGTTTAAATTCCGGTACTGAACCTGGTAGCTGTTGGTAAAATATTGTCGTTTAATTGCTTTCACGGGTCCGTCAAGTATCTTCTCGGACTTGTTGATCAGCGCAATGTTATCGCAAAGTTCTTCAACTGAAGCCATGTTGTGCGTGGAGAAAATGATTGTAGATCCGTTTTTACGCAATTCAAGAATTTCGTCTCTCAGCAGGTTAACATTAATGGGATCGAAGCCGCTGAAGGGCTCGTCGAAAATCAGCAATTTTGGCTCGTGAACCACGGTAACCACAAACTGGATTTTCTGCTGCATGCCTTTCGAAAGTTCTTCCACTTTCTTGTCCCACCAATCCTGAATCTCGAATTTTTCGAACCATTTTTTTAGTCTCACTTTTGCATCGTGATGGCTCAGGCCTTTAAGCTGGGCAAGGTACAACGCTTGTTCGCCGACTTTCATCTTTTTGTATAGTCCGCGTTCTTCAGGCAGGTAGCCAATCATCGAGATATGATCGGGATGCAAACGCCTTCCGTCAAAAATTACTTCTCCCTCGTCGGGACCGGTTATCTGGTTGATAATTCGTATCAGCGTGGTTTTCCCGGCACCATTCGGGCCAAGCAATCCGAAAATACTGTTCTCGGGAACTGCTATGCTTACCTGGTCGAGTGCCGTGAAATCGCCAAAATTTTTGGTTACTGAATTAACTTGCAGGATCATTGGTTACATTACTATAGTGAGAGGCTGTAATACCTGTATGGATTATTAATCAGGGTAAAATTACAAATTATGATGATTAGTAAAACACGATAATTACTTTTAACGAAAAAGCAACCTTTACAGATAAGGGTTGCTCTTCAAAATATTCCAGATGAATGTATTTTTGTTAAGATCAGTAGTAATTCTATCTCACCGACTTACATCTTAATCCTTACACCTTAAAACATTTTTCTTACTGAAAATACTCCCTCATCCGGTCGAAAAATCCTTTATCCCGTGCACCCGGATTTGGTTTGAAATTATCAGCAGTCTGTAGTTCTTCCAACATTTCTTTTTCTTTGCGGTTTAGGTTACGCGGGGTCCACACATTGATGGTTACCAGCAAATCACCTTTTCCATAGGAATTGATTGACGGAAGTCCTTTGCCTTTTAGCCGCAGCATGCGTCCGCCCTGTGTGCCGGGTTCGATCTTAATGCGTGCTTTCCCATCAAGGGTTGGTATATCGACTGAACTACCCAATGCTGCATCCGGGAAACTGATGTACAGGTCGTACAAAAGGTTATTGCCTTCGCGGTGCAGGTTTTCATGTGGAGCTTCTTCAATCTGGATAATTAAATCGCCGGGGACACCGCCGCGGGCAGCTGCATTTCCTTTTCCGTTAACCGAAAGTTGTATGCCATCGGAAACACCGGCCGGGATGTCGATACTAATTACATCTTCCCCCTTAATCACGCCATTACCTGCGCAATGAACACATTTATGCTGTATGATCTGTCCTTCGCCGCTACAAGTAGGGCAGGTGGAACTGGTTTGCATTTGTCCCAGGAAAGTGTTGGTAACACGGGTTACCTGTCCTGTTCCGCGGCAGGTTGAGCAGGTCGAGTATGCTGATCCGCCTTCGGCACCCGATCCCTTACAATATGTACAGGAAATATATTTATTGACTTTTATCTTTTTTTCGACACCCGTATTAATTTCTTCCAGTGTTAAACGAACCTTGACCCTGAGATTGGTACCACGGTTTACACGCCTTCCGCCACGCTGCTGTCCTCCGCCAAAACCGCCACCGCCACCAAAAGCGCCACCGAAAATATCCCCAAAATGGCTAAAGATATCCTCCATATTCATGCCACCACCACCGAATCCGCCACCGCCGTTTTTCAGGCCGTCGTGTCCGAATTGGTCGTAACGTTTACGCTTTTCTGAATCGCTGAGCACTTCGTAGGCTTCGGCAGCTTCCTTAAACTTATCTTCGGCTTCCTTATTATTTGGATTTTTGTCGGGATGAAATTTAAGAGCCATCTGGCGATATGCTTTCTTAAGTTCAGCATCACTGGCATTGCGTGTTACGCCCAGTATTTCGTAGTAATCTCGTTTAGTCACGTTGTTGTTTTGGTGTTTTATTTAAGAAAGGATTTCGCCTGTAACTCAGTTAAATTTAAATTTTGGATTGAAGTAAGGAGTCGGGAAACGGAAGTATAAGGGAAATGATATAGTTTTTTTACATAGGAAACACGAGTTCAAATAATTAGTCAGAGAACTGGTTAATGTTTTAATGAATTAATTTTTCATCATAACAATGTCGATATTCCATTTACGTGCTCTTCGGTCTTCCGTCCCACAATTCATTTCAATCAACTTCCTGTAATTACCTTCGAAAACCTGATTACTTTATCGTTAAGTGTGTATCCTTTCTGAACTTCGTCAACCACCTTATTTTTTAGATCTTCAGATGGTGCCGGTATGCTGGTGATGGCTTCGTGAAAATCGGTATCAAAATTTTCGCCTATGCTTTTTATCTCTTTCAGACCTTTAGATGAAAAGATGCCTTTCATTTTGGCAAAAATCAACTGAACTCCTTCTTTAACAGCTTCAACATTATCCGTATCGGCCATGGCATTCAACGCACGGTCGAAATCATCGAGTACCGGCAATAAATCTATGATAAGGCCTTCGGAAGCAGTCAGACTCAGGTCAATTTTCTCTTTCAAACTGCGTTTGCGGAAATTATCGAATTCCGAATAAAGCCTCAGGTATTTGTCGTTCAGCTCGTTAACTTTTAGCAGGTATTCTTCTTCAGTATAAACTTTTGGGGTTGAAGCTGTTTCTTCCTGTTCTGTCGCAGCATTAACGGTTGGTTCTGCAATATTGTCAGTTGAAGATTCACTGACGGTTTGATTCCCGGCTTTTTCAGTATTTTTTTTCTGCTTCATGCGATTAAACATTTTTCAATATTCTGATTATCAGTTACACTCAATGATGCATGATTCATCAGTACTAAAAATGATGAATGCTTAATTCAAAGAGTAAGTTTTATATATCAAATAATCTGCCATTCAAAAAGAGAGGCCATTTTGGCAGAGTTCGCG
>JBBSDG010000379.1:0-4733 GCA_038249635.1 Bacteroidales bacterium
AATACTCTGGAGGAAGTCGTGCTTCAGGTAATATTCAATTATCCTTTTCCTATTTTCATTTAGAGGAATCCCGAATTTGGATATTCCATCGGCAACGCTGGTTGATTTAATACTTCCCGGCCCGACCTGTGGGTTTATCCGCAAGCCAATAATGCTTTTTGAATTAACCGTTTTCAAAATTTCTGCTATCCGGTCTAGCTCATCGAATGAATCGGCATTAATGCAAACACCTGAACTAAGCGTATATTCCAGTTCCGGTTTTGTTTTGCAGGGCGAATCAAACACGATGTTTTCAGAAGTAAATCCGGCCTTTTCGGCCAGATAAAGCTCAGGCAGACTGGCAACTTCAGCTCCGGCACCTAAATCTTTTATTTTGCTCAGGATATTTGTAAGCGGATTAGCTTTTACAGCAATGGCATGGAGTGTTTCCGGTGGAAACTGTTTTTGCAGGTCCTTGATCCGTTTATCAAGAAAGGACAAATTATAAAATACAAGGGCATTGTCGTCAGGAGTTATTAAGTCAGTTTTACTCAATGCATGAGTGAAAGTCTTACTCATTTCTTCAACTGAAAGCCTCGATTGAATCATTTCCGGTTTGAATTAGCCTGTATCGCAGCATCCAAAATTAGTTGATTAAAGGCATTTAAGCAAAACCGGTTTAAGCGAAATTTTGCCATGGCTTTTATTCCCCTTTAAGCCATAGAAATTGATATAGTTTAATCCCGGTGGAATCCTGGCAATCTCCATTTCACTCACGCCCCCATTCTCTCCCTCGTCAAAAGTAAATTCCATCTTTTTAACCCCAAATCTATTTTAATAATGACTTAGCCTGTGCCTTCCAATGGTATAGCTGACCTGGAGGCCAGTTCGGATTCCGGTCCAGGATGGACGTGTTAAGTCACTTTCTCTGATTCCCAAGGGATAATCGGAATCGCCATTCATGTAAAAGTTGGTTGAAGCATCAACCTCCGCGCCCAGGTAACACCCTATATTAAACCAGGGCATTTTATACACAGCCTGGTAGCCGGCTTGCACATTTAATCCATATGCAAAATACAACTGCGAATTTTCACCCGATTGATCAAAGACTCTCATGTATTCTTTCATATTAAGCATACTGCAAATTACCCCGAAATCCACATACCCGGATACCTCGAATTTATCTGTCGTTTTTATTGGTTTGCTCCAGTGTGCACCCATCTGAAAGCCGTTCATCAGCATATCAAAATTCCATTTTCCTGAATAGTCCGAAAGGCTTATTCTTCCACCGGTTGTAAGATATCCAAAGTAAATTTTATAGGTATCCGTCACCGATGGCAATCCCAGATAGAGGCGGTAATTAATATAACCGGGGAATTTCGTTACAATTTTGCCCGGTAAACCGTATTGACTCAAAACTGCTTTCTGGAATTCCTTTACATCGCCCATATAATAAGTTCCGTAACCGGCTTTTAAGGTTAGGTTGACTTGTGCCTCGACAGCTATCGAAATGAAACCCGCCCAGATAATGATAAGTAAAAATCTTTTCATTTTAGTACTGTTGAAATTGACCATCCATCACTGCAATAAATAACGCCATTTTTGATGAATGCAGGAGAGCCCTTATATTTTATAGTCTGAACTTTTAGTCCGGTTTCATAATTATAAAGTTCCAACGTACTTTGATAGTTTGTGAAGCCTGAAAACAATACAATTTTACTGCCCGGATCTATGTCAAGTATTTCAGATGATTCGTTAGAGAATGAGGTGATAATCTCATTAGTTGCAACATTACGTATTTCGGTAAGTGCACTGTTACAAATCAAAATTTTATCAGGACTACCCGGTATGAGCAGGAAGTTTTGAGCCGAATTTTTCCATATCAGAGTGACATTACCATTTTCGATATTGTAGCATTTTAAAGAATTGTCATCATTGTCTATCTGGAAAACATACTTATTATCCTCTGAAATACTTGTTTTATAACCTTTGTTAATGTTTAATTCCCCTATGACCTTCATGTTTTTAAAGTCAAATAATTTCATTGGTGAATGGTTTACAAGTCCATACGATGATAATGATAAATTGACAGTTTCAAGACTCAGGTAGTCAAAATTTGCCAATACGTTTAAAGTAAGAGGATCAATTTTTTCCTGCGGTGCTTTTCTGAGCAGAACATCCCCATTAGGTGAATAGATATAGTCTATAAAATTGTTGGCATGATGGCCAGTTGCTATAATTTGCCATGTGGAGGAATTGTACCTGTATATATCCTGATAGTTAGTTAATAAAATATCATTATTACCCCGGCACTTATAAAATTTTATAAATGCCATAAATGGTTGGCCGATAGTTAAGCTTGTTTCAGAATAAGTAAAGATATTAAATTGGGATTCATTTGAATATACCATTAGTGCAAGTTGAACGGCAGTACCAAGGATTCCATAATCACCTTCGATGGAAGTAGTGTTTATATTGTACAATAACTGATCTGGAACTCTATAAATGGAAACTCTGTAATTTTTAAATGCTTTGTCATATTTGCACCTGTTCCAGGATAATCTGACCTTGCTCCCTGATATGATTTTGGTAGATATTGATAGCTTTTCGTCGGCAAATAATTTGAAATCACCGTCCGCTGCGTAACCCAGGAAAGAAAAAACTCTTATCTGGTATTTGGCGCTGTCACCCACATAGGAATAATCGTAGAAATAATTCTGTTCAGGGTTTGTGATAAAACCCAGCGATCTGCTTACTTTGGTTCCAAATCCGGATTCATCAGACACTTTCACTATTTCATATTTCCCAAAGTTGTACTTTGTATATCGTTCCCATTCAATTTTCAACACTCCGTTGTCATTATGGATATTTGTAATTTTTACCGGAACCGGCATGGAATTATCTACATAAAAATTCCATGATCGGGAAAGGACAAATCCTTCAGCACCTATAAGATCAGCCAGGCTTCCTGAGCCGGAATGAGTGGTAACAACGATTTCAAGTTCATGTTCACCATCTGAATAAATCATGCCGTCAAGTTGAAAGATTCCGCTCTTAGTTGAATAATTCATTAGTTCGCCGCCGTCAACAAATACCCTGATTGAAAGCAGATTCAGATCATTAGTCTCAGAATGAAAACTGTAAGTAGTGCGACCTTTAAGGATAAAACCTGAGTTAATTGTGTCAAGGTCTATCGTTATATTTGCCGAATCTCTTGTGTTCAGTTCCCTGTAATAATCATCCTTGAGCCGGTACTCGCAGGCGCTTATCAAAAAGAGAATACTGATGAAAGTGAATATGCTTAAAACCGGATGCTTCATTTTATACAATTTGATATAGATAAGCAGAAAAAAAGGAATTTCAAAAACTGATGAATTACAGGTAAAAGTAATAAAGAATTCATTCGGTGGTTGAAATCCGGAATATTTTTCAAAGTGCATTGTCCTAATGATCGAAAAGGATAATTATTCCGGGAAAAGAATCCTTTTATCACGTTGTAAAACAGCATTAAACAGCTGAAATGCCGACCTAAAACAATTTCATGAGTCGCTGAAGATTGATTATATTTGTATGTTTTACAGAACCTCATTCTCATCCGCTAAATCAGAATCGTTGTTTGTTTCCAGCAGCGATCTTGTTTCGGCAGCAGGCAATTCTTCAAAGGATTTCAGCTTTGCATTTATCTTTTTGGTTCTGGCTCCTACCAGTTCATCAATATCTTCGCTGGCCTTATTGATTTTCTCCTGTGCTTTTTTCAGAATATTGCCAAATTTTCCAAACTCGGTTTTTACGGCACTCAGCGTCTTCTTTATTTCCCCGCTGCGCTGTTCAAGCGCCATCGTCTTATATCCGAATGAAATGGTTGACAGGATTGCCGACAAGGTTGTAGGGCCGGTAAGGATAACCTGGTATTCGCGCTGCAGTATTTCCATTAGTGCAGGCCGGCGGACGGCTTCCGCATACAATCCTTCGATAGGTAAAAACAAAAGCCCGATTTCGGTAGTGTCGGGCGGGCCAATATATTTCTCGTGAATATCCCTGGCGGCCTTTTTGATGGCATTTTCCAACGCCCGGCTCGCAGCTTCGGCGGCAGCTGTATCACCGGCATCATAAGCGGCTAGTACGGTGTAATAATCCTCAATCGGGAATTTTGAATCAATCGGCATCAGCAAAATCTTGTTATCCTGGTTTTGCTGCGGGATTTTTATAGCAAATTCCACCCTGTTGTTGGTTCCCTTTTTTGTGATGGTGTTGATTTCGTACTGCTCGGGTGCCAGCAATTGTTCAAGGATATTCGAAAGCTGAATTTCTCCTAGAATACCGCGTGTTTTTACATTACTCAATACTTTTTTCAGATCACCAACTCCAACGGCAAGTTGCTGCATTTCACCAAGACCTTTATGAACGGTTTCAAGTCGTTCGCTCACCAGGTTGAAGGATTGTGTGAGGCGTGTTTCCAGGGTTTTCTCCAGCTTTTCGTCAACGGTTTTTCGCATTTCCTCCAGCTTAAGTTCGTTGCTGTCCTGCATCGACTTTACTGATTTTTCAAGTGTGATTTTGATCTCGCTTAACTTTTCGGTACTGGATGCACTTTGTGTTTGCTGGGTTTTTTCAAATTCGGCGAATTGCTCCCGTAACCGTTCGCGGTAGTCTTTCAGGGCATTGTTCAGTTCGGTTTTAAATGTTTCGAGATTGACTTTCAATTCGGCCCTGCTTTCCTTGCTGTTAAAGTCAATACTGGTTTGGAAAGCAAG
>JBBSDG010000380.1:0-4718 GCA_038249635.1 Bacteroidales bacterium
CTCTGATGGGTTCAGTCATAATTGATTTAATATTTCCGGAAAAGGAGTCCAGGTGAATTTATTTTCAGGCTGTTTTTACAAATTTAGTCTATTCCAATCGCATTTTCAGTATCAATCACTGTTTACGACAAATAGTACGGGAATAAACCTTTGATACAGTCCAATTGCCAGATACCTCACAATAAACTAAAATAGGGTCATATTGTTCCGAACAAGGCATTGTTTACTTCTTTTATGAACAATTGCGTATGAGTTCTTTATTTTCAGTTCCTTTGCAATGTTATGGCATTACAAATCGCATCTTTAAACTCAGGCAGTAACGGAAACTGTTATTATATTGGAAATCAAAATGAAGCTGTGCTTATTGATGCCGGTTTATCATGCCGCGAAACCGAGTTGCGTGTTGCCCGTTCAGGACTTTCGTTCAGTATGATTAAGGCTGTTTTTATTTCGCACGAGCATTCGGATCATACACGTGGCATTGCAGTAATTTCGCGAAAATACCAGATTCCGGTTTACATAACAGAGGATACACACCGAAGCGGCAGATTACGGTTACCAAACCATCTCGCAAGGCATTTTGATTCGTATTCACCTATAAGTATTGGCGGGTTAACGGTAAATGCCTTTCCGAAACAGCACGATGCTTCGGAGCCGCATAGTTTTACAGTAACCGGGAACAAAATCACAGTTGGAGTTCTTACCGATATTGGTACGGCCTGCGAGCATGTGAAACTTAATTTCAGCAAATGCCATGCTGCTTTCCTCGAAGCAAATTACGATGAGGATATGCTTGAAAACGGCAGGTATCCGATTTACCTGAAAAAGCGAATTAGCAGCGATCAAGGACATTTATCAAACCGTCAGGCTTTGGAGCTTTTCATTACACAAAAGTCCGATTTTATGAGTCATGTTTTGCTTTCGCATCTTTCGCAGGATAACAATAATCCGAAGCTTGTAGAGAAGTTATTTAAAGCTTATGCCGGAGGAACTCATGTTGCAATTGCTTCGCGATACACGGAATCAAAGGTTTACTCCATAACAGGCGGATTTATTGATAAAGAAAACTGCCAGCCTGAAATTCTGCCTTCCAATTACATCCAGACTTCTTTATTCTAAGGCCTGCTGAAAAACTCAAATATTCGGTTTCACTTGTCCGTAGGGCATTTATATCAATAGCGAGCGTAGGGAGAGGTTATATTAATTGCCTTTAGGGCAAAAACAATCAATTTATTCTGTAAATCCCCTAAGGGGAAAACCTGGATTGATTGATTCTTCTATTGGTATTTATCCCCTAACGGGGAATATCAGATTTGCAAATGCAAGGTTTGTCAAACTCCCCTATAAGTTTCCCTGCATCCTTTTACGATATCACCGTGGTATTTATCTGTAATTCAATATATTGTAATATTTTAAGCAGCCGCTATTCTGGGATTTATCCATTGGCTTTCACGTCTTTATTCTCAAATGGTTATACGTAATATGTGCGAATTTGTGAATTCATTTGAGCAATTTGTGGTATCCTTTCAAAAAAAAACCACCCTGTTACAGGTGGTTTTCTAAATCAAAATTAACTCTCTCTTTTTGAAAGATTGTTATAGAACGCCTTGGTCGAGCATAGCGTTGGCAACTTTAAGGAAGCCGGCTATATTGGCACCTCTTACATAGTTTACATATCCGTCAGCTTCTTTGCCTTGTTTTACACAAGCTTCGTGAATATTAATCATGATCTGGTTGAGTCTTTGGTCAACTTCAGAAGCTGCCCAATTCAGTTTCATGGCGTTCTGGCTCATTTCGAGGCCCGATGTAGCAACACCACCAGCGTTAACTGCTTTCCCTGGTCCGAACATAATTTTATTTTCGAGGAACAATTCAACAGCTTCAGGTGTACAACCCATGTTCGAGATTTCTCCTACAAGCTTGCAACCATTAGCAATCAATTGTTTTGCGTCTTCGCCATTCAATTCATTCTGAGTGGCACAAGGAAGCGCGATGTCGCATTTTACTTCCCATGGGTGTTTTCCCTGGTGGAACTGAGCTTCAGGGAATTCGTATGAATATGGTTTTACGATATCCTGGTTCGAAGCGCGAAGCTCGAGCAAGTAATCGATTTTTGCTCCTGAAATTCCTTCCGGATCGTAAATATATCCATCAGGGCCGGAAATGGTAACAACTTTAGCCCCTAATTCGACAGCTTTAAGAGCTGCTCCCCATGCAACATTGCCGAAACCGGAAATGGTAACAATTTTACCTTTCAGATCTTGTTTTTGGGTCGCAAGCATTTCTCTTACAAAATAAATTCCGCCAAAACCTGTAGCTTCAGGACGAACAAGGCTGCCGCCCCAGTTGAGGCCTTTACCTGTAAGTACGCCCGAATGTTCGCGGGCAAGTTTTTTGTACATTCCAAAAAGGAAACCTATTTCGCGGCCACCAACACCTATATCGCCTGCAGGAACATCGGTCTCTGGTCCTATAAACCTCCAGAGCTCGAGCATAAACGACTGGCAGAAACGCATAACTTCAGCATTCGATTTGCCTTTGGGATCGAAATCGGAACCGCCTTTGCCGCCGCCCATAGGCAGAGAAGTAAGGCTGTTTTTGAATATCTGCTCAAAGCCTAAGAATTTCAGGATACTGAGGTTAACCGAGGGGTGGAAACGAAGCCCGCCTTTGTATGGTCCGATAGCATTGTTGAATTGAACCCGATATGCAAGATTTACATGAACTTTGCCCTGATCGTCGGTCCATGGAACTTTTATGGTAAGAATACGGTCAGGCTCAACCAGGCGGTCGATTATACCTGCTGCCTCAAACTGAGGATTTTCATTGTAAACCTGTTCGATCGATTCCAAAACTTCACGAACGGCTTGTAAGTACTCTAATTCTCCCGGATGTTTTTTCTCCAGGTTGGTAATGATTTTTTCAACTTCCATCACAAAGGAATTTAGGTTAAATAATTATAATTTCAGGCGTAAATTTGTTATCGTAATAACAGTACAAAAGTATTTATTTAAGTAAATCACGGAAAAGTTTTTTGATATTTTTTTTCATTCCAAACAAGGCAGGTTAAAAATGATGTATGGCTTGATATTACTCACTTTCAGGTATTCATAGTTTAACAGGAAATGACTTTTTAAATCACTTTTAGTTTATCTCAGGCAGATTAATGAAATATTTCCGTCGTGTTGGCTAAACTTTTACCAGTTTTTTATTTAAAAACTATGGAAGCGAAAAATTGCATAATCCGAAGAATCCTCAAGGAATTATATATTGTTCCTGGTCTTTAAAATGAAATGCCCTCTATATAAATGAATTTCAGTGTACAAGATTTTCTTCAATCTCAATTTTTTTTTAACAATCCAGGATTTTTTACATCTTCCTAATTTTTAATCAGAATATAGTCCTGAAAAAATCCTGGTAAAATACTTTCTGGTATGTGAAACAGTTTTCATTGAACAAAAAAAGAACCACTTTTAGGATGATTCTTTTTAAAATAAATTCATGCTATCGCAGTGTGCCGGGCAGTAATGATTACGTATTCCTTTGTCGGAGTGTTTCAAAAATAATAATGCCAGTAGCCACTGAAACATTCAGGGAACCAATAGTTCCCAATAGCGGAATTTTTATTCTTTCGTCGCAAAGTTTGAGATACTCGGGCGAGATACCGTCCTCTTCGGATCCTAAAATGAAAGCTATTGGTCCGGTAAGGTTGGTTTGTGAGTAATCGGTGCTGCCATGCTCAGTAACTGCAATCAGTCGCACTCCTGAATCTTTTAGGTATCGCAGCGTATCTTTGAGGTTCGGACTGCGGTGAACAGGCACCAGGTTAAGCGCTCCGGCTGAGGTTTTAATGGCATCGGCATTTACCTGCGCACTTCCGCGTGATGGAATTATCAATGCATCAACTCCTGCACATTCGGCACTACGGGCAATGGCACCCATATTGCGAACGTCGGTAATTCGGTCAAGGACTATAAACATGGGCTGCTTGCCGGTTTCAAAAATATGGATCAAAATATCCTCGATCGGCTGGTATTCAATCATAGATACAAAAGCCACAATGCCCTGATGGTTGGCTTTGGTAAATGAATCCAGCTTTTCGGTAGGCACTTTCTGAACAGGGATTTCACGTTGCTCGGCTATAGTTGTAATTTCACGAACCTGAGGATTTCGCAATTCGCGCGAAAGCAATATTTTTTCAATATCTTTTCCTGCATTCAGAGCCTCAAGTATTGGATGAATTCCATAAATAAGGTTTTCGGGTTGTTTGCGCGGGCCTTTAAAATTTTTTTCGTACATGTTTTGTATTGGTTTCAGGGTTTCAGGTTTCAGAGTTTCAGGGTTTCAGGTTACAGGGTTTCAATGTTCAATGCTTCGCGTTCCTGCTTCGTGCCTCGCAGTGACTGGTTCAATACTTCGCGTTCCTGCTTCGTGCCTCGCAGTGACTGGTTAAATGCTTCGCGTTCCTGCTTCGTGCCTCGCAGTGACTGGTTAAATGCTTCGCGTTCAATGTTCAATTGTCGAATTGTCAAATCGTCGAATTGTCGAATTGTCAAATTATCGAATTCTTCAAAACTCCCCTTCTCCCACTCTCACTTAGTCCCCATTTCCCCTTGTCTCCATTTCCCCTTGTCTCCATTTACCCTTGTCCCCATTTCACCAATTACCCATATCCACTATTCACCAATTACCCAACTCAACAAAAACCCAAAAATACA
>JBBSDG010000381.1:0-4718 GCA_038249635.1 Bacteroidales bacterium
GTTTTCTCCATTGGTTTTGGAGGATGTGTAAAAAATTTCCTTGAAGAAGATGTTCGGGGTCAATTAAGCAGCGACGGCTTTCCAAAAGATGTACAACAACTGGAAGAGGCCATGCATGGATTATACAATTCAACAGCTGGTTTTTGCGATCAGGCAGCCATTATTACACGCGGTTGCGGAACCGAAGAGCTTACATCGATTTTGCCACCTTCCAACAAATATTATCAGGTGTTCAACGATAATTATACGATGTATCTCCAACAGGCAACAGCTGGCGAACCACGTGATATGCCAATTTGGGCGGGTTGTTATGGCGGTATCAAGCAAGCCAACTGGTTACTCGAAGTTATTGATAATGCAAAAGTGGGTGATCCAAAGGTGTTGGACCTGGCGCGTGGTCAGGCTCATTTTATTCGCGCTTTGTGCTATTTTAATTTAACCCGGTATTTTGGAGAAATCCCAATTGTGCTTACAACAGACATAAGCGCAAAAGTAACCAAACTCGGAACGGTTAATGAAGTGTATGATGTTATACTTAGCGACCTGGCTAAAGCCATGGATTATTTGCCCCAATATGGATGGAATGTGGCAAATATTGGACCTGCAGCAAATTTTATGCCTAAGCTTTGGAACGGAAATACCGCTATTCCTACTCAGGGATGGGTTCGTGCTTTACGTTCGCAAGTATATATTACAATGGCAGGTTGGCCTTTGAACGAAGTTGCCCGCTATGCCGATGCTGCAACAGATGCTAAATATATTATAGACCACAAAACCGAATTTGGCTACGATCTGGAACCCGATTTTAAGGATTTGTGGTTGTATGATAGTCAATTTAAGCTAAAAGAAAGTATTATTTCTATATTTTATCACACTGATGGCAAAGATCAGATCCTGGCATCACAAGCGGGTCGGCCTGGCAATGAGCCTGGTGAACCCTGGAATGGCTGGAATGATTTTATGGTTGAACGACCCTATTTCTTTAGTTATCCATCAAGTTACCGTAAAAATGTATCATTTACTACAGCGTGGTACACAAATAGGGCGGTCGATGCTGCAAATCCTACTAAATGGTGGAGACAATGGTATAAAACCGGCTATTATCATCCCTATTTGGCAAAATGGCGCAGCACAAAAACTTTTCCTTTCGACTCTATTTGGACAGATAACCCTGGGGGTTCAAGTATAATTTCTGAAAGGTCAGTTATACTAATGCGTTATGCCAATGTATTAGCGAATTATGCCGAAGCATCAACACGAGCCACTAACAGTGTAAGCCCCGAAGCTATTGAAGCAGTTAACCAAATTCGCAGGAGGGCTCATAACAATCCCAAAAACAAAAGATACCCAATTGAAAACGTGTCAATTTATTCGCCAAATGCTAAATACGATTTGACAAATTCATTGAGTCCTGAGCAGTTTTTGGATTCGCTTTTACAGGAAAAAAGCTGGGAGTTTGTTGGTGAGCCTGAAGGAAGATGGCACGATTTGGTTCGTTTAGATAAAGTGTATGAAGTGGCTTTAAAGGTAAAAGCTCAACGCGCCAATACGCAAAGCACTAATAAAACCGGGGATCAAAGCTTGCCAACTTCAACCTACCTTGACAGGAATGTTCCCAATTTGAAAGATATTACCATTACGACCGACCGGAAAAAGCTTCATTGGTATTTTGCTCCACGTAGTGAAATACAGAATAATCCGGGTTTGTTTAATTACTAAAAATGAAATGCTGTGTTCTGTATTTCATTAGAATACAGACACAGCATTTTTTCATAATTTTTTTTTACTCTCTCAATAATTAATTAACACTTAACCAATTTTATCATGAAAAAAAGATTACTTTCTCTTGTTCTTGGTTCATGCCTCGCATTTACCATCACAACGCAATCAGCACAGGCTGCTGAAACCGATTCCACATTAGTAGCTCCTGCATTAAGTGCAGCTCCAATTATTGATGGCACTATTGATGCTGCATGGGCCGCAATTCCGTATTCGCAAATGCACAATAAACTTACCAATGGGGCCACCAGTGACCAGGATTATTCTGTGAAGTTTAAAGTTGGCTGGAAGGGCACTTTCGTTTACGTTTTAATCGATGTTACTGATAACATAGTTGCAACCAATCCTCTTTTTTCAAATTACCAGCAGGATTATACCATGATTTTCATGGATTTGATTAAAGATTCAACAGAATATAAGGACGAAAACTCATTCTTTTATCGTATCAATGCCGATAATACATTGTCGGATGGACGTTTCTTTAACAATTGGAATGCTCCCGAGGAAGGTGTAGTAGCTGCATCAAGCCTCAAAACAGGAGGATATATTGTAGAGTATGCGGTAGATGCATCTAAATTTCAATTAATGAGCCTGAAAGGTGGCGAAGTAATTGGTTTTGACATTGAAACCGGCGATAACGATGATGCCGCTTTGGCACAACGTACCAGCCAATATCTCTGGTCATCAACATCAACGGGTGATGATTGGGATACTCCAATAGGCCAGGTAGGATATATTACATTGGGTCAAGGCAGTCCGGTAGTTGTTGCTGAAACCGATTCAACAGTAATGGCTCCTAATTTAAGCTCAGCCATAGTGATTGATGGTTCAATTGATGCTGCATGGAACGCAATCCCGTATTCGCAAATGCACAATAAACTTGTCAATGGTGCCGCCAGTGATAATGATTATTCTGTTAAGTTTAAAGTTGGCTGGAATGCTACAACTATTAACGTTTTAATTGATGTTACGGATAACATAGTTGCAACCAATTCTCTTTTTTCTAATTACCAGCAGGATTATACCATGATTTTCATGGATTTGATTAAAGATTCAACGGATTATAAGGACGAAAACTCATTCTTTTATCGTATCAATGCCGATAACACATTGTCGGATGGACGTTTCTTTAACAATTGGAATGCTCCCGAGGAAGGTGTAGTAGCAGCAACAAGCCTTAAAACAGGAGGATATATTGCAGAGTATGCGGTAGATGCATCAAAGTTTCAATTAATGAGCCTGAAGGGTGGCGATGTGATTGGATTTAATATTGAAACCGGCGATAACGATGATGCCGCTTTGGCACAACGTACCAGCCAGTATCTCTGGTCATCAACATCAACGGGTGAAGATTGGGCTTCTCCAATAGGCCAGGTAGGATATATTACATTGGGTGATTTTGTAACAGGGATCAAGAATAAAAGCACCGTTGAAATGAAAATGTACCCTAACCCGGCAAGTTCCGAAGTTAGGTTAAGCAGCGACGCTTCGAACGTTGAAATTTACAACATTACAGGCTCTAAAGTTCTTACCGTTAAAGAGGTTTCAGCTAATTCGCCAATTAATGTAAGCGGGTTAAAAGGAATTTATATGGTAAAGGCAACAGACAAAAGTGGAAAGATTGTTACTAAAAAACTGTTGATTAAATAGGTTTTTGATTTTTTTGATTTGGTTTGATTAGAATGTTTACCCACAATGGGTAAACATTCTATTTTAAGATTACTAATACCTCCGGGATGACGAAAAAATTGCTTGTTTTTATCCTTTCTTTAATCATTGTTTTTACAATTGTTGGTATAATAACCATCTATTTATCGTGAAAACTACACAAATAGCTTTGGGAGTAATTAGTATTCTTGTGCATAACTTTTTTCTTAAGCATAAATCTTTGATGGCTGGTAATGAAGTTATCCAGGCTATTTGGCAATCAAAATCCGGCTACCCGCATTTTTGCTTTCAATCAGTTTCTCAATCCTGAAATAAAAGATTTAGACGATGTTGAATCAAAAAGCAAGGTTTTTCAACAGCTTGCACCTAAAGAACTTGCACAATCCTGATTTGGAAATCAGATCTATTCGATTGATCCTGGGTTATAAGCAGTAGCTGTTAAGATGAAACTTGTTCTATTTGTTGAAAACGGTCAGACTGGCTGTGAGGCCAGGGTTTTGTTGAAAAAGAATTGATTTCTTTGAATAAAAAAGCATTGCGAAAACTCATTTTATGAAGTTTTTAAGCACAATAAAGTCTTAAACATTTAAGGATATGATGTGGGAAATATTAAGTCCCCGGTTCATAACAATCGTCATCCTGACTTTCTTGTTGGGATGTAAAAATGGATATACCAGCAAGGAGTCCGGCCATTATTATATAAATAGCAGAATTGGAAACGATGATAATAGTGGAATTTCAGCAAATTCACCATGGAAAAGCTTAAGTAAACTGGAGGGAATGAACTTTCAACCTGGCGATAGCATTCTATTTGCCAGAGGTTCAGAATTTAAAGGTGGATTTATTTTAAAAAGTTCGGGTACCAAGGAGGAACCTATCGTACTAAGCAGTTATGGGAGGGGTCCAAATCCAGTATTTACCAATCCTGATTACAGTTATTTAAACGGCAATGCAATACGGATACAAGGAACCTTTGCAGTTATTAGTGGTTTATCGTTCAAAAGTTGTACAAACTCACCTTCTATTATTGATAAAGAAATTCTTCTGGCCGGAGCTTTGTATGCAGTAACAGGAGCTGATTATCTTACGGTGAATAACTGCGAATTTACCGATTGTCCGATTGGAATTTATATAAATAGCCAACATTGCCTGATTACCCAAAATAACCTGCACGACTGTAACCGTTTTCTATCTGAACCGGATTGGGGTCCAATTGGGATTGTAATTGGGAATGCTTATAATGAAGTTTCGTACAATTCCTGCTCTAACTA
>JBBSDG010000382.1:0-4710 GCA_038249635.1 Bacteroidales bacterium
GGTGTGAGATGACAGTGAGGGAAAAAATCGCTCACTGTCCTATTCAAATTAACGTTCTATCATTTTTCCAGGCCCTTGATAAGCGGGTCTTTCATCATGTAAATATGAGTATTTTGATCCGTCAAAGTATTGGAATTCAAGTGGTTTTTGGGTTCTGTTCAGTGCCCGTTGCCATGGATTATTCAGATTGGGAGAGCCAGCCGGCCTGTTGCTGCCTGGGTTGGTTAACGGAACCAGAGTAGCATCCAGTTCTGTAAGCCTGTTAATTACTTCAACATATATTTTATCTATCTCCTCAATATGCGTCAGGTAGTAGTTAAGGCTGGCATTGAAATCATCAGGATTTACATCATGTTTTTTGAGAACCTCGGCAAAACGGTTACGAAGTTCAGCAGTGTCGGATTTGCGTTCGATAGAATCATCCACAGTTTTCAGGGTCGCCTCGGTAAGATGTATATCGACAAGTAAGTCGGTCATTTGTTTTTCGCTCAGAATGCCCATGGGTTTAGAGCTTAAAATGCTGTTGCACGATGCCAAAAGCAAAGCGATACAAACAATAAAAGCCCAATTCTTCATGCTAAGGTTACTCAAATTATTGATGACCGAAGTCGGAATAGTTTAAATTTAAAATCCGAAACAGGTTTTCCTACTTGTCGCCATGCTTCGAAAGATAAGCTGCATTCAGCTCTTTTATCACATCGTTGGTTACATCCAGGGTATCGTTGGCAAAAAGAATATTGCCGCCTTTTGTAAAGCCAAGTATATAATCGAATTTGTACTTATCATTGTAGCGTTTCAGAAAATTCATTACCGAATCGATAAGTGCTACATTCATATCCATTTCGCTTTGCTGGAGTTCGGCGGCATACTTGTCGCGAAGGGCATAAATTTTCTGCTGGTTTTGCTGCAACTGTCCATAAATTTCCTGTGCACTCTGGTCGCTGATGGCTTTCTTCTTAACCTGCTCCTGGAAATATGCTGCATCTTTTTCAAAAGCCTGTTGTTGCGATGCTACTTCTCCTTCGAGGCGTTTGCCTTTGGCTTCGAGGTCGCCGCGCATTTTTTTAACAAGTTCGTAATGGCTTAAAATGCTGTCGTTGTTCACAAATGCTACTGAAAGAGTTCCTTTGCCAGCTTTGCCAACAGCACCTGAAATTGAATTGCTTTTACCTGCCGTAAAGTAAAGGATAAAAAGTATGATAACACCCACAAGTGCTGCCAGGTTTAAACCCAACAGAATAGGGCTCATTTTGGTTGGTGCCGGTGTGGCAGGGTCATTTGCCTGGGCGGTTGTTTCGGCGGTTACTACATACTGCTCAGTGGCAGGAGTTTTTTCGTTGTTGATTTCTTCTGTCATTTTTTTGAAATATCGGGATTATTATAAGAACAACCTGACCCATTAAAAATGAATCAGGCTGCGAAGGTAAAAAAAACGCTTTAAAGACTGCTTAAATATTTGAAATCGGGCAATGATGATAGTAATAAGTGGCTCAAAGAGCCGGAAGTAAGAAGCATGAAGTCCGAATAATCCTGATATTCACTCTTTCTTCCCCTCGCCCTTTTCTCCCTTCGTTAATAGCAAATCGCTTCGTTCAAACCTCGAATGATAGTTTTAAAAACGCACTTAATCAGCGAATTAATTGCCAACTTCCGAAATGTATTTGATACGTACCAGCCTGATTTCCTCTTCCGTAAATTCGTTTTCGCCTAAATCTTTAAGTGCCTGCTCAACCGAGTCGGTTTCAGCTTCCATGAAATATTCAATAATCTCTTCCATGTGGTAAGGATCAATGGTTTCTTTCAAATAGTACGAAAGGTCGATTTTAGTGCCCGAATCTACAATGCTTTCAACCTCGGTAAGCAGTTCGTCGGCAGTAAGGTTTTTGGCAACGGCAATGTCTTCGAGCGAAATTTTACGGTCGATATTGGTGATGATATATACTTTCAGCCCCGACTTATTTACTACCGATTTCACAACCATATCCATGGGTCGAATAATCTCATTTTCTTCCACATACGATGCCATCAGTTCCAGAAAAGGCTTCCCATACTTTTGTGCTTTGCCTGCACCAACACCCGTAATGCGTTGCAGTTCGTCCATGGTAATAGGATACTGAATCGCCATATCTTCGAGCGATGGATCCTGGAAGATAACAAACGGAGGCAAGCTTTCTTTACGGGCAATTTCTTTTCGCAAATCCTTTAACAGCGAAAAAAGTACCTTGTCGGTAGTGCTGGTGCGTGCTCCGCCTCCTGCCATCATTTCGTCATCTTCACCTTCTTCAGGATCTGAATCTTTGGCAATCATCACTGCATATGGCTTTTTCAGGAACTTTTGCCCTTCAGGTGTGATCTTTAAAATTCCGTAATTTTCAATGTCTTTAACTACAAGTCTTTCAATCAGCATCTGCCTGAGTACGCCATCCCAAAAACGCTCACTCTCTTCCATTCCTTTGCCGAAAATATCAAGCTCGTTGTGTTTGTACGATTTGATGTTCGACGACACTTTACCAATCATGATATTAACAATGTGCTTGGCCTTGCACAACTGCTTGGTTGCCAGTACAGCTTCCAGCGCGAGGTCAACAAATTCACGTCCATCGATCAATGTCTTGGGATGCAGGCAGTTATCGCAATTACCGCAATTATCCTCAGCATACACTTCGCCAAAATAATGCAGCAGTTGCTTGCGACGGCACATGGCTGATTCGGCAAATGATACCACTTCCATTAGCAATTGATTGGCAATTTCCTGTTCGGCAACGCCTTTATTCTTGCTGAATTTTTCGAGTTTTTCAATATCCTCGTAAGCATAAAATGCCAGGCAGATGCCTTCGCCGTCATCGCGACCTGAGCGCCCCGTTTCCTGGTAGTAGCCTTCGAGGCTTTTAGGCATATCGTAATGTATTACAAAACGCACATCCGGCTTGTCAATTCCCATTCCGAAGGCAATGGTAGCAACTATTACATCCGATTCTTCCATCAGGAATTTATCCTGGTTTTCCACACGTACTGCCGAATCAAGTCCCGCGTGGTAGGGCAAAGCTTTAATGCCGTTTACCACCAGCGTTTCTGCAAGTTCTTCAACCTGCCGACGGCTCAGGCAATAAATAATGCCCGATTTACCCATGTGCATTTTGATGAACCGTATCACTTCTTTATTTACGTCATCATTTTTCGGACGTACCTCGTAATATAGATTTGATCGGTTAAACGATGATTTGTAAAGTGCCGCTTCCTGCATGCCAAGGCTTTTCAATATATCCTGCTGTACTTTCGGTGTAGCGGTTGCTGTTAATGCCAGCACTGGCACATCCTGTCCTATGGCATCAATTATCGGACGTAGTCTTCGGTATTCAGGTCTGAAATCGTGTCCCCATTCCGAAATACAATGGGCTTCATCAATGGCGTAAAACGAAATTTTTATGTCTCTGAAAAATGCGATATTTTCTTCCTTGGTGAGCGACTCGGGCGCTACATAAAGCAATTTCGTTACTCCGTTAGTCAGATCGGCCTTAACCTGTAGGATCTCATTTTTCGAAAGTGATGAGTTCAGAACATGGGCAATGCCTATATCGGCACCAAATTGCCGCATGGCATCCACCTGGTTTTTCATCAGCGAGATAAGGGGAGATATAACAATTGCAGTACCGGGCAGTATCATGGCCGGAAGCTGGTAGCACATCGATTTTCCACCGCCGGTAGGCATGATCACAAAAGTATCGTTGCCGGCAAGTAAATTACGTATTATCGGTTCCTGATTTCCCTTAAAATTCTCGAACCCGAATATTTTTTTGAGTACGGTTTGCAAAGGATAATCTTTGAATTCTTCATTCTTTTTCATTCCACGAGCATTATTCATGAATTCGCACCATTTATTGGCACTTGTTATGTTGGGGTGCAGTCATTAGTCAATTGTGTCAACATACAGCAGGTCGTATTGTTTAAAATAGGTACGCCTGCATTTTGTTTAGTTGACTATTTTGTTCCAATTGATGATTGAGTATTGTTTCAAGGCAAAAAGTTGCTGACAGTGTGTCAGGTAGTTTTCATCTGCCATTGTGTTACGTAAAGTTAATACAACTTTGTGGTTTTGATTAAAAAAAAATCTAACAACTGCATATTATTTTTAGTGTAATCAGTATAACAGTTTATTAAACAATTATTTAGGCTTTGCGTATCAAATTACTGATTAGTAAAAAAAGCAAATTAAAGCTTTTTTAAACCGATACGGATTGGTTTTTATTGTAACAATGCTGATCCCAATTGGCAGGAATCATCTTTTCAGGGGGTTGACTCAAAAAGCGTGCAAAAGTAAAATTAAAAACAAAGCAATCAGCATTATAATTTTTTTTATTAATTTGGTATTGAAATAGGGCTTGATTTGCTTCATTTTTCGTTTGCCAGGCTTGTAATCAACTATCTTTGAATACAGAAACCATCATATTATCCTGTTTAATATTGGCTAAATATTATTTAGATGTGCTGAAAAAAAAAGGCACAAGTTTGTAATCTGTTTTTTTGTTTTTTTTCTTGTTCTTTTGTCTTAACACAAAAGAACCAACTTAACGAAGTGGTCTCATGAGCTCCTTTAAAAAATAAGCAATGGGCGAATAAAAGGTCAAGGCTTACTATAAATTTCACACAGATGTACGACTTGGTAAGGCTCGCAAAACAAGGCCTGATAGATTTGTCCAAATCCATACAGCA
>JBBSDG010000383.1:0-4669 GCA_038249635.1 Bacteroidales bacterium
AATCAACAGGTGTTTTTTCAGGATCAAGAGCAGCCTGCAATTCACGCTTATCAGCATAGCTTGCAAAAGTGCCTGAAACCAAAGCTTTAAGCGCAGTAGCTGATAATTGTCGCGGATCGTACCAGTTGACCATCAACGGCTTTTTATATCTTTCTTTTTGAGCCATATCTTAAGGTTTATTATGATACAATTTGTGTAGAATGCTTAATTTCTCCCGCCACTTTCCTAACCATCCGCTGCTACTGCTTACATGAATGAACGGGATATTTTTTAACCGGCTCCATGCTTTTTGTTTCAACAGGAATGTGGCTGGTTTCAGCAATTTTTCGCTCGTGATGGTGCAGCGGGTATTTTTAAATTCCATACCCAGCAGCAGATCGTAAGGACTTATAAGGTTAAGCGTGCATAGCAAATGATAGATTTCATTATCAAAAATAAAATCACCTGAATAAATCATAACATTTTCGTCAGGAATTACTACGACTTTATTGTTATAAGTGGAAATCCGGTAAGTACTTTGGTTGAATTGCAAAGATGCATAAGCCCGTAAAACCAGGTCGTTATTTATCAGCCTGAAATTGAAATTGGTATTCAACGAAAGTTTCGCAGGCTTGCCATTCCATTCAATCCCGCCATCAAACTGCACCCTGAAATTGAACGATGCACCCGGTTCATTCATCAGCGATGCCCTGTAATCGGGCGCAACTCCTTGTTCCTGATTATTTTGCAGATACGCTTTTGCATCTGCATAACCACGGTTTATTAATTCGTCAATGTTAATTTTGTTGAACATTAAGTCAGGGTCCAACGGCAAAGGGAATTCGGGTTTTATTACATGAAGGATAATCTTTTTATTTTCAGCTTTTGTGCTGTTAAGTTTTTCGAGTTGTTGCAATTCGAGAAGCAAACCACCGTCAGCACTTATCTCAATCATGTGGACATACTGATTAAAAGCACCGTTCAGATACTCGTGCGTGTTGCCTATAGCCCACACTATCCATATTTCATCTGGGTTTCGGGTTAAGGCTTCGGTTACATTTGCATCTTTGATCCACACGGCATCGGTGTACCAATCGTTGTTAATTTTTATAGCGGGCATAAATATCGGCAATGACATGCCTGCCACCAGATGTTGAAGCGTTACATTTTGATTAGTGTAAACTTCGACTGTTTTTTTTGAAAAATTGCAGACATTAAAGGTTGCATCAATAGAGGTGTTTGCATTTATTTTGGCCACATCAATTCCTAATGTGGGATACACTTTATTGATCATTCCATCAGCATCGCCAAAGGCAGAAAATGTTTTTTTTGAGAAATAGCTTTTGAAGGAAAGCAATGATGAAAAATTCATAACATTCACTTTCCTCCATCGTGTGGCCATGTCGCGGGGTTCAATTCTAGAGCTTAGCATGGCAGTATTAAAAATTCCTCCTGAAGTACCATCAAAATGATTGAAACTTAAACCTTCTTCTTCCAGAGCAATCAGAACACCTGCCTGGTACGAAAGGCGCGCACCGCCGCCGGCAAGAAGCAGCGAACGCTTGATGCCAGATAACCCTGGTTTAGTTATACTATTTTTAGGTAATAACATTTTGCTCAGTTGGTATCGAAATTAAAAAGCAGGCGGTAATCAAAATAAGAATTGATAAAAGCGCCCCATAAACCAGCGACTATTACCAAGCCTATGCAGGCATAAAAGCAGAATTAATTAGCTGAGTGCATCACTTTTGAGTGTTTTTAAATAATAAAAGAGCAACAGTGCTGAAAGCAAATCGAAAATGGCTACACCGGCAGCAACCGGAATAAATACGCCATTTAAAATTCCGATAAAAACAGCCACCGATGCACCAAGTTTCTGCAAACCCGACCAGATTACTGCAACCTGGTTATCGTCTTCGTTATACAACGCATGTATCATCATTCCACCGAAAAGAAACATAAACATGCCTATGGTGGCAAATAATTGTTTCGATTCAGTATCGATTACGGCTCCAACAAATCCTAATACAAAGGCGGGTGCTAATCCCTGTAATGCACCGGATAGTAATGTGGTGATTGAAATCAAAAGGAGAATCAAACGGAGATATTTTTTCATAAAAAGAGGGTTATTTATGATGAAGGTTTGTAGGTTTTGGCAATAAAGAAGTACATGGTTATCCCCCACATTAGGGTAAGGATATAAAAGCGTATGTCGTTGTAAAACATCCAGTCTTTCAAAAGTCCCTGTAGCACAACCTGATCTGTAATTCCGGCTTTAAACTGGTTGTTTATATCCTCAATAAATTTTTGCTGAGTTACCACAGGCACCAGTAAACCAGGTATCCATGCCAAAGGTACCCACCGGAGTTTGCCTTTCCATTCCGTTATCAGCATAATTACCAGGGCAACCATCATGATAGGAATGGAGACAAAAAAGTATCGGGTGGCAGTTTCCGTTTGCGGGATAATTGCATTGTAATAATTGGAGATGTTAAGGGTGGACGGATAATGAGGAAACCAGAAAAAATGAAGTGTCCAGAACATACCGAGGTAAACGGATGAACAAAAAAACACGTAAGCATTATTAATGTCGAGTAGTATTTGTTTGATTTTCATGAAGAATCGGCTTAATGATGAAACTCAGATTTTAAATTTTTCGTAATCGGTAATGGAAGGTGGCGGCAACCAGTCTTCGTTCAGCACCAGGTTAAATACACTTTCGAAGCCTTCGGGGGTAACTTGCGCAGGCTTTTCATCATAGGTCATAAACCAGCTTTCGAAATGATCGTCGAGTACACCGTTGGCCTCGGGCATGTACATGGTGAAAAATGGTTTGCTTTGAATTTGTAAATCCTGCAGAACTTTAGTACGCGGATGATCGCCTATAAACAGCCTGCCGGTTGCACTCTTACCAAACCTGATCCCGGCCTTCGACTTGAAATGAATATACGAAGCCATCAGCATATTGCGGAAGTGGCTATAGTTTACGGCACTTAGATTTATCGGGAAATTTGTACTGCGTGGCTTGTCAATCTCAATGCGAAAAGCGAACTGTCCGTCCTTTTCATACTGCGCACTCACCTGGCTATCGGTGATTATAAAATCGAGATTAGCTTTATGCTTCGGCATGCCCCAGATTCCTTTCCCACCCTTCACCGAAATCTCTGAACTTACCGGCAGGTCAACAATAAACTGACCGGTCTTATAAGTTTTCATCAGCAAGGCAGGAAGCATTGCCGGTGCGGGTTTGCTGCCCTTGGTTACAGCTATCGCTAAACTATATTCAATATATTTGCCTATGCTGGTGTGGCGGTAATCAATTACGGTAACCATAAAAACAGCTTTCCCTCCAAATGCTTTTACAGGGTGCAACTCCTTGCCCGGAAGCAGTGATTTTGCTTTTTCGTAATCACATAAAAAGCCCGCCATAAGCGCCGGCGATTGTACCGCATTTACAGGCAATTTGAATGTAATGCCATCAACCATGGCATATTGGCCTTCGTAATTTTTAATTCGTTTCGGGAGTGACATATGAATGGATGTTTCAGAGACTTATTAATTAAATCTTTTCCTATGCGTTTAATTCATCAATCATTACAGGGAAAATATCTTTATGTGCATTCTTACCGAGAAAAATATCGAGGTGGCTATACGTATCATAAACATAAAGCTTATGAAAATCAGGTTTCAGGTTGTTGAAATATTCGAATGAATTTACCTGGCTTTTACTTTTGAAGCATTTGTTGAGCTTACCTGCAAAAAACACAAAACGTGCATCGGTTGCAGGCTTTGCATCGGCGTAATGTTTCGAACCGGAAACAGAAACCAATGATCCGTTATGGACGCCTTTCCTGATGTGCCTGAAAAAATGTATAGGCACCGGTCCGAATTCATTGCGTATCCATTCCTTGGTTTGGTCGCTCAGATTTTCCAGTTCCCACAAAGCCGGAAATCCTGCCCCGTAGGTAAAGCTCACAAATTTGCCGACCGTGGTATCCTTTTCAAAATGTGTGGCAAGCACGAGTGTTTTAAACAACTTTGACCGAAAATCAGGTGATTCGTCACCCCATCGAGGATTGATATAATCCGTTATGAGGCCAGCCATTTCGAGAATCACATCCAGCTTTACACGCGACCATGCAGGAACAACCGGATGAAGCGAAACCGCATTGGTAACAATGGTTTTAACTTGTGGCACCAGGCCTTCAACCGCAGAAATCATAAAACTTGTTGAGCCCTGGCAATGAATAATGGCTTTGCATGTTTCACTTCCGGTTACTTCACACACTTTAAGAATAGCTGCCGGATGATCGTTTTTTGCCACCACATCCAGATCCCATTTATTGGCTGGAAACTCGGTACTGGCACGCCAGTTTTCGAGAAACACATCGTAACCGGCATCGGCAAGCATATCCAGCAAATTAACTTCATTGGGCGGGTTAAAGATATTTGCCCGAACTCCAGCACCATGCACCAGCATAACCGGTCCACGGTGCTTGGAGCCACTGTGTTTTAACCGCCAAAGGTTGCATTCAAAACCATCGAAGGCTTTAAACGGGATTATATCAAATGTGTGATTGGGCATGCTTTAGTTTTTTTAGTAAAATTTAGTGTCAGACACCCTGGGGGTGAGCAGACACTGAGTTTAGCCTTGTTTTTTCTCCCTGTCGTCGGATGTAGGAGTAGCAAC
>JBBSDG010000384.1:0-4660 GCA_038249635.1 Bacteroidales bacterium
ATTTACGAAGCGATCAGGTTCAGGTGATGATCGAAAAAGAGATGGAAGTGCGGGATAGCTGGCAGGGAAAGTTTTACGGGATGATGGAGTAAGGGAGTTATTTGAGTGGTCATGCAATGATCATACGGTTGTTATATGATGGTCATACGGTTGTTATATGGTTGTTATATGGTTGTTATACAATGGTCATACGGTTGTCATACGGTTGTTAATCAAGATAATACATTATTCACTATTCACGATTCACTATTCATGCGAATCAAGGGTTGAATTCATGTTTTATCTATAGGGCATTTACTCTTCCAAAGTTTTAAACTTTGGAAGAGTTCGCCTAGCAGCTAATAAGTTACAATTTCAAACCCTGATTCGCATTATTCACTATTCGTTATTCACTATTCATTATTCATTATTCACTATTCACTATTCATTCTTCATTATTCGTTATTCACTATCAAAGTCCATTCACAACCAGCCTATACCCAATGTTATGAATATTTTCAATTTTAACCTTTGGATCCGCCTGCAACAGTTTCCGGAGGCGAGAAATAAATACATCAAGACTTCGGCTGGAGAAAAAATGATCGTTGCCCCATACCTTATTCAGAATATCATCTCTTTTTAAAATAGTTCCGGTGTGCGTATATAGGTATGCCAAAAGTTCCGCTTCGCGTTGGGTAAGCGGCACAGAAATGCTCTTATAAGTGAGTTTCAGATCCGAAAGCGAGAATGTAAAATCACCAATATGGCCTATATTCCCTTTTTGCATTCGCGAAGAGTCAATGCTGCTGCGCTTGAGGAAAACTTCAATTTTAAGTATCAGTTCTTCAATGCTGAATGGTTTGGTTATATAATCATCAGCACCTAATTGCAGGCCATATAATTTATCGTCGAGCGTTGATTTGGCCGAAAGGAAAAGAATTGGAACAGCTTCATTTTTTTCACGGATTTTCCGTGCCAGGGTATATCCATCAATTTTCGGAAGCATCACATCCAAAATATAAAGATCGTAATTCCCGTTTGCAATTTTTTCGTAAGCTTTAATGCCATCATCACACGAATCAATTGTATATCCTGCCCTTTCGAGGTTATCGCGTGTAACAAACGAGAGAGTAAGATCATCTTCAACATATAAAATCCGTGCATTTCTCATTTGCTCATAAGTTTTTGAGGTATTTCAAGTATAAATGTGGTTCCTTTTGACGGAGATGGATCAAGGTTTATTTTCCAGTGATGCGCATCGCAAATACTTTTTACATAGAACAAACCCAGACCGAAACCCTTGACATCGTGAACATTAGCTGTGGGAATACGATAAAATTTCTGAAAAACACGTTTCTGTTGAGTACGGGCAATTCCCGGGCCATTGTCGCTAAACGAAATGATGATTTTCTTTTGTTCGCATACCGATGTTATCTGTATTTCGGGCGAATCGCCGGAGTATTTAACTGCATTATCGAGCAGGTTATAAAAAATATTTGTCAGATGCATACGATCACCTTCCACGAAGCCAACATCAGCGACTAAGTAACTTTTTATCTTTACTTTACTTCCATTATTTGCAAGACAATTCTCGACCGCCTGGCTGATAATGGCATTTAAATCAAGTGATTCCATCTTTAGGTGAAACCCCCTTTTCTCGATACGGGCAATCTGTAAAACTTTATCAACCTGATCGTTAAGCCGGTTTACTTCCTGCTTTATAACTGACCCATAGGTAAGGATGCGCGATGGCTCACGTATAGATTCAGGATTCGAGATTACATCGGCGGCAATATTTATGCTGGCAATCGGGGTTTTAAATTCGTGGGTCATATTATTGATAAAGTCACGCTGCAACTCCGAAAGTTGCTTCTGCTTAAGAATCACAAATATGGAATATGCGAAAAAAATGACCGACACCGCCAGTATTCCTACCAGGAAGAACCAGATGGTCATATCGCCGGCAATGGTATTATTGAGCAAAGGGAAATTAACTCCGAAATAATAGTTATACCCACTATACATTCCGAGGTTTGACGAAATCGCATCTTGTTTTACTTTGCCGTTGTAGAACACGTAATTGCCATATTCCATCACGTTGGTTTCGCAGTTGTAGATGCCGTATTCGAAGTCGGTTTGCACGTTATAACGCTCAAATTCAGCCTTCAGGTAATGCTCCAGGATGTTGGCATCTATTTCGGAATTTACATCCACCACAAAATAGTTTGATGACAACTGCCTCACCGGATTGGGTACAGAAGGCGCTGTATTATTAAACTTATAAATTTTGATTGCCACATTCCGCAGGCAAATGGTAACTGTTTGAGCAAATTGCTTTTCCTTGTTGCTCCATTCTTTTTTCATGAAGTAAAGCTGGACGGCAATGATCCCGATTATGGCAAAAGCGCCTAATAATACTACAAATCGGATATGTTTGAACCTCATCGGAAACGATCGGAATTAAAGGATAAAAGTAAGGTATTTTTGCTCAGAATTTCATTTTTGACTTAAAGGAAATCCTTTTCACTGTTTGTTATCTGAATAGAAAAATATATAGCAATCCAAAATTTATACATCTAAAATAAATAGTTCATATTACATCAGAAAGAATGCACTTATCTCAGCATTCTTCATAAACTGTTATTTCATTATAAATGAAATCAATATAATATTGGCAAGCTTCATAAAAGTTAGAAAGTAGGGCATTTTATTGCATGATACCGTGTTGCTCTTTTTGACTTCTGAAACAACCATGCGATTGATATTTCATGTGCGCCACCCGATTTATTTGTGAGCTTTGAAATTGTATAATCATAGCTGTAACCTATTTTATACACCTTTGACTGGAACCCAACTAAAGCGATGATAGCATCAGGGTTTCCGAAGTTATGCCTCATCCATAATCCCGTAACCAATGGAAACCTGTTCATATAAAGCCCTATATTCAACTGGCGGAATTGACCCTGCTGAACATAAATAAAATTCGGGGAAATGGAGAAATTTCGTAAATCTTCACCGTCCATTCCCTGGCGAAAGTCGATCAGCACGCCAGAATGCACTGTCCAGCGCATAGGAATACGGTTGGCATTGCCTTCATAGAAAGCAATATCAGGCCTTGTAAGATGATTAACAGCCACACCAAAATAAAGGCTTTCCTTGTATCCGCCGAGTACACCTACACTAAAATCAACATTCCCGATATTCAGTCTGGATGGTACATCTTCGCGGGTAGCTTCAACGTTTCCGGCACGTATATCGATCTGATCGCCAAAAACCAGCTTGTTCCAATCCAGTTTATACTGAATATAACTGGCTTCGGCAGCAGCATTTAAAACGATGTATCTCGTAGCCTGAACGCGGTACGAATATATTCCGCTTCCGCTGAACTTGTTATAAACTCCTCCACCTGCAACATCGGCATCAACCATAACACCCAGTGCCCCTGATATTTTATCGAATTGCTGATCCCAAGAAGCATTATAACTGATATATCCCTGCTTAATACTTGGCCATTGGTTGCGATAATTGAGCGTAATCCGCTGGTCGAGCTTCGCCCCTGCCAATGCAGGGTTGAGATATAATGGGTTCGCGTAAAACTGCGAATAAATTACATCCTGGGCATAATCCTTTGTTGTCCACATAAGGATTATAAGAAGTAAAAGAGTTGTACGAGTCGTTTTCATGATAGCAAGTTATTTGAGTAGCATTACATTTCCACTTTGAGGCGATTTTTGCAGGAATTTATAGTTTTCGGGAGCCGAGAAAGTTATAATCCAGGCATACATATCCTCGGTGCAAAGTTTTCCTTTAAAGGTTCCGTCCCATCCCTGCGATATATTGTCGGAACTAAATAATTCTTCTCCCCATTTGTTGAATATCTTCATTTGGAAAGTGATTGGAACATCCGGATTATACACCGGAAGGAATACATCATTTTTACCATCTCCGTTAGGGGTAAATACATTAGGCATCCACACCAGCAATTCGCACTGGTGAAGTAGCACCGAATCGGTGGACTGACATCCGTTAATGTCGGTTACTGTAACCCAATAAATTCCTTCGGAGGTTGCAATCAACTGAGGCTCGGCACTTCCATTCTGCCATTTGTATGAGGCAAAACCCGATCCCGGACTCAGCATCACTTCCTGCTCGGAGCAAATAGTATCGGAAGCATTGAGGCTGATACGCGGATTAGGATAAACCTCCAAATTAATATTTTCGATAACAGAGCATGAAGTTCCTGAAGAAGCCTGCATCTGGTAAGTTCCTGAAGCTGACATTGAGAGAGGACCAAGGTTAAGTTCTGACCCGGAATTTAGCGACCCATCAGGACTTGTCCATTGGTAGCTCAGGCTCTGACCGGTTAATGATCCGACAGTAAGTTTGTGAGGGGTATTTTCGCAATATCCGCCGCTGCCATCCGTGTAAATCTGTGGCACTGGCCTTAAATCAACCGCGCCTTGTGTATAAATTGCAGGTATTTCAAATCCTGATGCCGAATAGACAACACACTGTAACGAATTCCATTTCAACTCCGAATGACCTACTGATAAACCATTGAAATTCAATGATAACAGATCATCATTGTTTGCCAGGTTGAGTGTATCTTTTGCTTCATAACTTATTTCAAGAAGCCCCGGAGAAACAATAGTTGCAGAAATATTACCATCAATCAGTAAAG
>JBBSDG010000385.1:0-4652 GCA_038249635.1 Bacteroidales bacterium
AGGCTAACTGTCAGGATTTGCTGTACTCTTTCATGCCTTGTATTGCGAGGAGATACCTCTGGCTTAGAACCGCCAGCATTGTTATAAAGCCTTGATCTTTTGGTACTTTTCCATCAAGGGAAAAGGACGAAAAAATAAATACTAATTCAATTTCCGAATTAGTTCATCAATCTATTCTGAATTCTTTAAAAATCATATATCTAATGAGGTCATAACTTGCCCAGCACATCAAAACATTATTTAGCCTTGAAAATTAGGTGTGCTTACCAAAAATTAATTGAATAATTATATAACAAACCTGACAAGACAGGCTTTTTTAGTAATTTTGAACGCTTAAGCTTAATAAATAATAAGAGTTTTTATAAGCCTTCATAAGTACAATATTCAATGCTAACCAATAGATTATGTGCGGTATAGCCGGATTTTTCAATTCCCGATTAACTAGAAATCAGGCACTCGATGGTATTGAGAACATGCTTCAATCCATAGCTCACCGCGGTCCTGATGCACGAGGTACCTGGTGGCACGATGGACTTGTATTTGGCCACAATCGCCTAAGTATCATTGATCTGAGTCACGAAGCTGATCAGCCAATGCATTACCAGGGTAATGTTATGGTTTTTAATGGCGAGGTTTACAATTACCTTGAAATTCGCAGGGAACTTATCCAAAAAGGCTACAGTTTTACAACACAATCAGACACTGAAGTTGTAATGGCATCCTACCTTGAATGGGGTACAGATTGTGTGAATCATTTTGTCGGAATGTGGGCATTTGCCATGTACGATGTTAAAAATAACCTCGTGTTTGCTTCGCGCGACAGATTTGGTATAAAGCCTTTTTATTATATCAGTAAGGACAATAAATTCTATTTTTCCTCCGAACTGAAAGGTCTTAAACCTACACCTGTTTTTAGTAATGAGTTAAATCTGAACCAGGTAAGCCGTGGCTTACAATTAGGCTGGCTTTGTTACCACGATGAAACCTATTTTAATGCAATAGCTGCTCTACCTGCTGCTCACAACATGGTAATCCGCTTTGCCGGAAGTGAAATTAAGGGTGTCGAAATTACCCGGTACTGGGATGTCAATACAGGCGAATATTCAAATGCTTCTTTTGCCGACAAAACTTTGCAATTCAGGGAAATGTTTGCCGAGAGTATTGCACTGCATATGCGCAGCGACGTTCCGGTTGCTACCTGCCTCAGTGGGGGACTCGATAGCAGTGCAATTGTATCGGAAGTGCAGCATCAGCATCCGGGTACGTCCTATAAATCGTTCAGCATTTATTACGATGGCGATGGCGAAGTAGATGAGCGGCCATTCATTAGTGAAGTAATTGGCAAATACCCTGCTATAGAACCCTATTATAAAAAACCTTCGGATGAAGAGGTAAAAGCAGAATTTCATAATGCTTTGTTTCATGCTGATGTGCCTGCCACAGGATCGTCGTTTATTTCGCAGTACTTTTTGATGAAACTTATCTCGGAAAACGGGATTAAAGTTGTGCTTGATGGGCAAGGAAGTGATGAATTTCTTGGCGGATATATGCATTCCTATTACCGTTTGGTTGCCGATATGATTCGTAGCGGGAATATCGCGAACGGATTTGCAACTACGTTTGAAGTGGCTGAAAATTTAAAACTTACCGGCAAGAAAAAGTATGCTCATTTTGCAAAATCCATGCTTAGTTCGGTAAGTTCGGAGCAAAAATTATATTCGATGGAATACCGTGGTTATTATCCGTTCCTTCTTAACGAAAAACCCGCGAAAATACCATTTCGTTTAACACACACACCAGGTACAAAACTTGATAATTTTCTATATAACCTTATGAGCAGTACCAGCCTGCCTTCGTTACTTCAATATGAAGATCGCAACAGTATGGCGTTTTCTATAGAGTCGCGTGTTCCTTTTCTTGATCACCGCCTGGTAGAATTTGCGTTTTCGCTCCGTAATGATGATAAAATAAAAGGCATTGAAACCAAACGCATTCTTCGGCATTCACTCAAGGATATATTACCCGAAGCCATTGTAAATCGTAAGGATAAAAAAGGATTTGTTACACCTGGTGAAACCAAATGGTTGCGTGGCCCGCTGAAAAACCTGATGGATATCAATTACCAAAACCTGCCGTTCCTGCGCAAAGATATTGTGAAGCATATCATGGAAAATCATAGCAAGGGCGATAATTCTAAATCAGTCCTTGCATGGCGTATAGCTACTTTAAACTATTGGATACAAAATTTTGTTTAACCGTTTTTTTACAGGAGGAATAGAATAGCGATTGCCGATAGTTCTGTTTCCCGGTGTCCCCGGTGTCCCATCCCCGCATCCCAATTATCCTTACATTTGCTCTCTTTTTTAATGCCAATACATGTTATCTGATTTCCGAAAACTTTTCCGCCAGTCAGCCATTTATGGCTTAGGCACCTTGTCAACAAAACTGGCCGGTTTTATACTTATACCTCTATATACCAAGAGTTTTTCGGTGTCACAATTCGGGGTTCTCGGACTACTTGAGGTTAGCGCGGCTGTAGTAATATCTTTTTTTGGATTCTCGTTGTACTCAGGTTTTTTTCGCTGGTATTGGGATAAAAATTCAGAAGGGAAAAAGGAGTCGCTCTTTTTTACTGTTATAATGTTCCAGTTTGGAATTCTTGTAATTACCTATTTCGCAGCATTGCCATTCCTGAAAGACCTTTCGCAGTTAATACTTGATTCACCCGATTACAGTTACCTGCTCAGGTTGATGTTGATTTCATCGCTCATCCAGATTGTTTTGGTTATGCCCAATACGCTGCTGCGTTTGCAGGAAAAACCATGGCTTTTTACGCTGGCAAATATTGTGCAGCTTATTTTTAGTCTGATAGTTACAGTATATTTTGTGGCTTTCAGGAATGCTGGTATTGAAGGGATTTATTATGGACAAATTACTGGTAGTATTGCATTTGCTTTAGTGCTGGTTCGTTATACAATTAAGAACATGAAATTCAGGTTCGAAACAGCCTTGCTTGGCGAAATAATTGTTTATTGCTTTCCTTTGTTTTTGTCAGGAGTGGCTTTGGTAATGCTAAATGTAACCGACCGGTATTCATTGAAAGTATTAGGTAATATGGCTGATGTAGGCTTATACTCCTACGGTTTTAAATTGGCCAATACGCTGAATGTATTCCTGATCACTTCGGTTAATTTTGCCATTCAGCCTATGATTTACCGTATGATGAATGCACCGGATAATAAGCGATTTTATGCTAAATTAATGACTTATTTTACCTTCGGAACCATGATTTTTGCCTTAGGAATGATGGTATTTGGGATGGAGATTACCAAAGTGTTTGCTAAGAGGGTTGAATATTTCGATGCCTGGTATATTTTCCCTTTTATCATATACTCTATTGTTTTTGGAATGATGAAGGATGTAGCCACAACGGGCCTGAGTATTTCGAAGAAAACGAAAGTTATCGCGATAACTGTTATCATAACTGCAGTATTTAACCTGGTGCTTAACAATGTACTGATCCGTTTATTTGGAAACCAGGGTGCAGCACTTTCAAAAATGCTGTCGATGCTTGTGTTTTTTATACTCACGCTTTATTTTGCACAGAAAGTCTACCCCATTCCTTACGAGATAAAACGGATTGCAATTATGCTGATCACTGCTGCCGGGATTTACGGAATATCGGTTTTGTTCAATTCATGGAATCTGATACCACGTATGACAGTAAAATCAATATTAATTCTTTCATATCCGTTTGTATTAAATGTCCTTCGGTTTTATGAACCTGTTGAACTTGAAACAATACACAATGGATGGCTCAAATGGCGGAATCCCGCTGATTTTATGGTGAATGTACACCGTTTGATTAATAAATAGTCTGATTATGAGAAAAATGCAAAATATAGTTTTCCTGGGTGCCGGCTCCATTGGTACGGCATTAGGTAATTCGCTGGCAGTCCGCCCTGATTTGAATGTCAGCCTGTTATCCATTGAACTGGATGTAGTCGAAACCATCACCTCTTCACATATCAACCAGAAATATTTTCCCAATATCAGGCTAATGCCGACATTAAAAGCTACTTCCAATCCTGATATTCTGAAAGAGGCCGGGCTTGTTTTTATAGCTTTGCCTTCAGTTGTGGTGGTTGAGTATATGAAAGGGATACAGCATTTGCTTCCTGAAAATGCTATACTTGTGAACCTTGCAAAAGGCTTTGGCTGTGACGATCAGATTATTTCCAATTGCCTGGCTAAGCATCTTACTAATCCTGTATGTGCGCTCAAAGGTCCTTCGTTTGCACGCGAAATTGTAAATAACAGCCCTACAGCCTTTACTTTAGCATCCACCAATGCTGAAATATGCAGGATTTTGGAACCTGTTTTTGATGATACCAATATTTTTATCGACACAACGTCTGACCTTCTCGGTGTCGAAATCATCAGCATCCTGAAAAATATTTACGCTATTCTTATCGGGATTGTAGATGCCCATTTTAATTCGCCTAATCTTAGGTTTATGATGTTTACCAGAGCTTTTAACGAAATGCGGAAAATACTGATCCATTTCGGCGGCCACGAGGAAACCATGTTCCATTACTGTGGCATAGGTGATTTCGGACTCACCGCCTTAAACGACCTTAGCCGCAACCGTA
>JBBSDG010000386.1:0-4648 GCA_038249635.1 Bacteroidales bacterium
CAGGGTTCGTTATATCGACAAGCCGGCGGAGGAATTCGACCGGCAACATTTTTTTGCAGATGAGAACTTTTATCTGGCAAGCGTTGGCGTTTCGGCACGCAGGTATGTGCAGGATAAATATATTTTCAAGTTCGGCATTACCGAAGATGTTCCGGTTGGGGTAGTTTATAGTTTCACCGGAGGTTACCAGGTTAAAAATGGAATGGGGCGGATTTACCTGGGAAGTCGCGCTTCTTCAGGCCATTACTACCCATGGGGATATCTTGGTTTTAATTGTGAATATGGTACATTCCTTCATAAATCACGTTCCGAACAGGGCGTTCTTACGGTTGCTCTGAATTATTTTACCGGTATAATGGAAGCAGGGAAATGGAAATTCAGGCAGTTTGTAAAGCCTCAGTTTACTATTGGCATTCACAGGTTCGACTACGACAGTATTACAATTAACGATGGTTTCGGACTGGATGGGTTTAACAGTACTGCATTATCAGGCAGCAGGAGGATGCTGTTAACGTTTCAGACACAATCGTACAGCCCGTGGAATTTTGTAGGATTCCGTTTCGGTCCGTACTTCACTTTTTCACTTGGAATGCTTGGCAACGAGAAAACCGGATTTAAAAACAGCAACGTTTATTCCCAAATAGGAGTGGGGGTTTTGATCAAGAATGACCACCTCATAATAAATACATTCCAGATATCCTTTGCATATTACCCTTCAATTCCCGGCAGGGGACAAAATGTTTTCAAAGGGAACTCATTCCGGTCTGCCGATTTCGGCTTTCGAGATTTCGAAATCGGGAAGCCTGCCGTGGTTTTATTTCAATAAAAGAAATTATCTTTGAAGAATTAAACCTGCAGAAGAAGGCTCAAGACTCAAGCTCCAAGTATCAGGTAACCCATCACTAAGCACTATGCAAGCACCAAGCACTATGCACCAAGTACTATGCACCAAGTACTCACCATGCACAATTCCCCTGGCACTGGCAAGCAAGTCGCAAAAAATTCTTATTCTAAAAAAATGCAAAAGATGAAATTCCCGGATTTAAAGCAACTGATAGTCAAAGTAAAAAAAGTCGGCTATCTTCTGAAGGATACAACCAGCGAATTTATTGCCGATGAGGGCGTGAAGTTAAGTGCCGCCCTGTCGTTTTACACTATTTTCTCGCTTCCACCTTTACTTATCATCATTATAAGTTTATCCGGGTTCTTTTTTGGAGCCGAAGCGGTAAAAGGAGAATTATTCGGACAAATAAATGGCTTGGTAGGTAACCAGGCTGCCCTACAGATACAGGAAATTATTAAAAATGTGAAACTATCGCACAGCAGCGTATTTGCAACCACATTTGGCATCATCATTCTATTGATAGGCGCTTCCGGTGTATTTGCCGAAATCCAGGATTCAATTAATTTTATATGGGGGCTGAAAGCTAAACCCAAGCGCGGTTTGATTAAATTTATTAAAAATCGCCTGATGTCATTCTCAATGATAGGCTCTGTAGGTTTCCTGATGTTGGTCGGTTTAATCATAAATTCAGTAATGGATGTGTTGTACAACAGGCTTGGAAAATTTTTCCCTATAGACTCCGTTTACCTTGTTTATGTTTTCAACCTTCTTTTGGTTTTCGGTATTATCACTTTATTGTTCACCCTGATCTTTAAAACTCTGCCCGACGGGAAGATTGCCCTGCGCGACTGTCTGACCGGGGCATCGTTTACAGCTTTACTTTTTATGGTAGGGAAATTTGGCATCGGATTCTACCTGGGCCGCTCTGCAATGGCTTCGTGGTATGGAGCTGCCGGTTCGGTAATACTTATATTATTATGGGTATATTATTCAGCTATTATTTTATATTTCGGTGCCGAATTCACCAAAATATATGCCACTACCCACGGACAAAAGATAATTCCAAACGCATATGCAGTTCAGATTATCAAACCTAAAATTGAAATTGATACCATTAAAATGGTCTGAAAACTCTAGTAAGGCTTTGATTATAAGAGCTACTTCAGAATCCAATCGATTGGGATACCGAAACTAATCAGACGCACGGTTAATAAAGTAGCAAAATCCAGCCAAAAGTAACCTCAATCCTAAATTACGCTTCGTCTTTAACGGTTTTCACAAGACCGATTCCGGCTATAAAGAACACGAAACCAAGTATGCCATAAATGACCAGCGCTTTAATATTATGGGTTCCGCCAGATGTATTTACAAATAATACAGCAGTGTAAATAAGTCCGCTTATGCCTAGTAAAGTAAGCACGGCTCCAAATATTCTCTTGATATTCATAGTTTTGGTTTTTGACTTTTTCAATTTATAAAAATAATAATTTTTCACAACAGTATCAACGCCTGCATGCAGTTGCCCGAAGCAGGTGGGAAAGTATGCAGCCCGCAGTGCGTTATTCCTTATACTGTAATATGTGTGAGGTAACTGAACAGTCCAAATACCTTCAGCAGCCAGATGATGACAACTATTACAACTACAATGTTTAGAATCCGTTTCAGAGTGCCTTGCATTGGAATATAATTGTTAACTACCCAGAGCAGAATTCCTGCAGCAATTATTACCAGTAAAATGGTTAGAAGTGGCATAAAAATGGTTTTAAATTATAACTCAAAGGTAATACCCTGATTTCTCTGAGGTGTTATATAACTTTTAGTATTAGTTACATAATTCCCACATTTACAGAGGATTTCTCAGATAATTAGCAGAATAAATTGTTTGTTCCATCAGCAATGCCTGAATTTTCTACAGCCAGCGAAGGCAAAGTATTTGCTTTAGATTGAGACTTTTGACCGGATATGGAAATTTGATAAATGCAGGGCAATATTTGTCCTGCTTTTGATACCCGATGGAGTTTTTGCCTTAATCTGTTACCTGAAGAATGAGTTTTTTCTGAGTACAGAAAAGGCTTATATCGTCAATTTGATTTTGCGGAGGTAAGGAGAAATTCCCAAAATTCCCGCCCCAGCTATTCTGTAACCATGTTTTGCCTATCAAAGTAATATATTCAGATTCAGGAAACCGCTCAAGCACTAACTTTAGTGAATCAGTTCCGGTAATGGTTATCAAATGCGCAGCAGTTGGGGTGTTTGAAGTCACCTGCTCATATGTGTTGATGCTATTCGTGCCAATCAGTATTGAATAAGAACGGTCGTTGCCGGATGGCCAACTGTAAATTTCCCAACCTTTGATGGAATGTGTTACCGTAAGCGTATCTATGAAGCTTTTTTTTGCGATATTATTTTCTTTGTTGTCTTTTGTACAGTTAATTAAAAGAAACAGGCTGAAAGTAAGGAAAAGAATAGATATACTTTTTGTTCTCATTATTCCAGATTTTGGTAAAAAGTATCGATAATTTGGTATTGTAACGGCTACAATAAAGTTAATCAGCTTTGTAAAAAAACAATAAGTATAAAATTCATATCCGGCGAAACCTGAAAACTTCAGTAAAACCGGTTATCAGATTTCCAGGAAACCAAAATTCAAAGTTGCATATTCATCTGGTTTGTTCACTAATTATGAAGCGTTACGGTCCAATCGCCGGGTTCGTAAATTACGAAATCGAATTTTACATTATTTGGAGCGGTATTTAACTTGTTCATTGTAGTGTATGAAATCTTTATGGTTACTGGAAATTTGACATTATCGTACCCAACCAGAATACCATAGGAGATATCTTCTCCGCTCGATGTGGAAATCAGAAAATTCATCAGTTTATTATTGCGTACGCCATTCATGTAAAAATCAATAAGCACTCGTTGGTTTTTACTGTACGATTTCTTGAAATTAAAGCGTTCGACACCGTTATTCATAGTTACATTCGGCTTGTCGGGCTTGGCGCCCATATAAGTATCATTTAGCCATAGCCCATCCTGAGTACTGTCTTTTTCTTTTGTCAGCTTGGTAAATTTCCCGATTCCCTGCCTTAATCCCTCAACCCATTCGCCGGTATAGACTGATCCATCGGCCCAGGTGTATGTGCCAGTTCCCTCTGGAAGACCATCACGAAACTGCCCTTCATACCGGTCAGTACCTATAGCTATTCCTTTACCATTGGCTAAACCTTTCTTGCATTTGCCTTCGTAAGTACCTGAAATGGAGGGTTTAAGAACTTCGCAGGTTTTCTGGCTGTAAACTATTATGGTGCAAATCATAAAAAGACTTACCATACTCATGCGGAAGATATTTTTCATTTTGAAAATAATTAGGTTACAAATACTCAAAATCTTAAGGTGTAAAAGTAAAATAAATTTCCGCATTCAAACGAGGTTATCTAAATTTTCTCAATCATAGAAAGAATGCGAAAATATAGTTGAAATAAGAAGTTCGGAGACCGCTGCCAAACTGCCTGCAGCACTTGGCTGACAGTGGAGGTAGAAAACCATTGAAATCCTTGTTTTTACTATTTTGCCACTAACACTTTACCTTTCGCACTTCTTCTTATTTAAAATAAATAAATATATAAACATGAGTCCACTCCGAAAAGTCGGGAAATGCTGATTTTCAACCCTTCTTTACCCCGACCCCTGAAGGGGAAGTGTTAAAAATCAGCATTTTACCGAAGTCCCCTTTAGGGGATTTAGGGGTAAAATGACTTTTCGGAGTGGACTCAAACATAAATAATGAACTTAGTTGAATTA
>JBBSDG010000387.1:0-4622 GCA_038249635.1 Bacteroidales bacterium
GCCTGAAATACTAAAAACCCACCCCGAAGCCATGTTTCTGCTTATAGGCAAAACTCATCCGGAAGTAGTAAAGGAAGATGGTGAAAAATACCGGGAAATGCTTGAGCAAAAGGTTATTGAATATAAGCTCCAGGACAATGTGCGGTTCGTAAACAAGTACCTGTCGTTGCCCGATCTGCTCGAATACCTGCAGCTCACCGATATTTATGTGTTTACCACCAACGATCCTAACCAGGCTGTAAGCGGAACCTTTGTGTATGCTATGAGTACCGGCTGCCCCATTATTTCCACTCCTATTCCACATGCAAAGGAAGTTTTGACTGAGGGTACAGGAATCATTTTTGATTTCCGCAACTCACAGCAACTGGCTAACGGAGTTCTGAAACTGCTCAATGATGATACTTTGCGTAAAAACATGTGCATAAATACGTTGGAGAAAATTGTATCCACGGCCTGGGAAAACTCGGCTGCGGCTCATGCCGCGATGTTTAAAGATCTGGCAGGCGGAAAAATTAAGCTTCAGTATAACCTGCCCGAAATAAAACTGGATCACCTGCTGGAGATGACTACTGATTTTGCCATGATACAGTTTTCGAAGATTAACCAGCCTGATATTAATTCGGGATATACCCTGGATGATAATGCGCGGGCATTGGTTGCTATGTGTATGCACTACAAATTAACCCACGACAAAAAAGATGTGGAGTATATTCGCAGGTATGTTGATTTCATTGAGTTTTGCCAGCAGCCAGGCGGCGACTTTTTAAACTATGTGGATAAAGACCGCAAATTCACAACCCAAAACGCTGAAGTGAACCTGGATGATTCGAATGGACGCGCAATATGGGCATTGGGATATATGGTATCGCTTACCTATTTATTGCCAACTAAAATTCAGAAAAAGGCTGAATCCATACTTGAAAAAGCAAAACCTTGCCTCGCATCCGTTCATTCACCAAGAGCCATGGCTTTCATGATTAAAGGGTTGTGCTATTACCAGAGCAAACGAAAAACTTTTGACAATCAATTCTTAATCGAAACCCTCGCCGATCGCCTGACCGGGATGTTTAATCATGAAGCAAAAAAAGACTGGATGTGGTTCGAAAGTTATCTTACCTATGGCAACAGTGTATTACCGGAAGCTATGCTTGATGCATGGAAACTCACCGGTAACAGTGAATATAAGGAAATCGCCATATCCTCGTTTAAGTTCCTGATATCGCAAACCTTTAATGAGAATGGGATAGAAGTGATTTCGAACCGGAGCTGGCTAAAAAAAGGGGAAACAGCGGCTCAATTTGGCGAACAGCCGATTGATGTGGCATATACTATTATGAGTTTAAGTAAATTTTACGACGAAACAAAAAACAAAGATTACTTGCGTAAAATGGAAACTGCCTTCAACTGGTTCCTCGGAAATAACCGTTTGCAGCAAATTGTTTACAATCCCTGTACCGGCGGATGTTACGACGGCCTTGAGGAAACTCATGCCAACCTCAATCAGGGAGCTGAATCAACAGTAAGCTACCTGATGGCTCGTTTAACCGTTCTGAAGTACAGGAAGGCCAGCAATACAGCTAAATCCTAACGACTAGACTATGAATAGAGGCGGAATTCGTGGTTCGTTCCTGACGACCAACACAAATGCCGGTGCGGGTTACGAGCTTTCAACTCTATACTTCGCCAGTCATTTCTTAAAGCCTTTGCTATGCATTTTTGTTTCTCTTAATCAGGATGTTATATCGTTTTATGGGTTACAGTCACCCAAGATTTATCAAAACCTAAAGCTGTCAATATTTCGTCTTTGTCAAGCGTTTTTGGTTGCTTAATATTTATAACTAAACCTTTTTCTGGTACATCTTCAATGATTGTAAATTGCGAACCATGAGGTTGCCAAGTAAAAGAATGTTCGCCAGTCCTTTTGCTCAAACCAACAAGGTTATTCTTATTGTTCCATTCCCAATTATATAGCTCGTGATCGTAACGAATTGTGTCAAATTCAAAAACTAAAACTTCTAATAAATCGCTGGATTTTATCAGGACAATTGTCCGTAAATGCTTGTACTTCTCTCGAATTGCTGATACTCTTTCGTTCCAAATATCAAGGACAAGTTTTGCAATTAAATTAGGATCTGAGTTTTGATCGCTTCGTTCTCCGAATGAATAATTTGGAGAGTTCCGTCCGGAAATTAGTCTAACTTTTTTCTGCTTTGAAGGCTTGGTCGATTTAACTGTCTTTGCGCCCCAGGCAGTGTTACCCATTACAACATCATCAAGACCAACGTTTGACGGTTTCCAGTCAGCACCAATGCAGGTTGCAAAAATACTTTCCCATTCTGAGCCTTCAAGTTCCGGTTTGCCTTTAGATGCAAGTAAGTAGATCAACTCTTTGCCAAGTAAAAACGGGAAATCTTTTGGGAATTCGTTTAATGGAAAAGCCGAAACTGATTTATGTACGGTTCTTAATTTTGACATCAATTCTTAGTGAAATTCCCTGTTAATATTGGAACATTTGAGGCTAACTTAATATCGCCTAATTTCTTATGGTAAGTTAATCGAAACCGATGTTTATGATTTTCATTTTGTAATATAATATTTGCGCAATTACAACAAAGAGGATGAGAATTACTTATATATCCATCAGGAAGAATTTCAAAGTCTTCTTCTTTGGAACACAAAAAACATTCCCATTTCTCGTTCATATTGATGTTGAATAATTGATTTGAATTACTTGTCTTTCAGTTTTCTTAAAAGTCAATCTACTATTTAAGGGATCAAAGAAATACTCATGAATTGGTTTCTCTGCAAAATTCATTACTACAAATAGACAATATTCTGTTCTTAGCTCATTCGCTACAAAAAATTCCTTTTCTGTCATTGCAATACTTCCTGAATTTGTGTTCAATCCTTTTACTTCTACACAATAAAAATTAGTTTCAAGAGATAATTTAAAATCAAATCCGCAAGCTAGGATAGTAGTATCTTTAATTTCAAAATCTTTAAAATCACTTACTGATAAATAATTAATTTTGAAATACTCTTCTGCAGCTTTCCCTGTTATCAATCTTTTCGCTACGCTTTCTGTCCAATCCTTCTTTTCTATCTTTTCAACAATTTTCTCAATATCATAATCTTTAATAACGAAACTTTTAATTAAATCAGTAAATGCATCTAGTCCTAAAGTAGAAAAATTGTCCATATATTTTTTACAATAATCTCTCAATTCTCTTCCATGCCATCCTTTTCTCTGATTTGGAAAGTACGGGTCAAATTCATCACGATAATTCTTTATAGAAGTAGGTTTAACTCCAATAGAATACCCTAAAGTATTGAAGGATTGATTATATCCATCGAACCCCAATGCAGTTAATCCTTTTTCATCAAACTTTGATAAATATAGTCCGATAAGAATTGCTTTATCACGATTTGTAAAATCATTACTCCCCATTTTATCTAAACTGAAATTTTGTAACTGTCGTTAAAACCTTGCATTTGTCCGATGATACTGAAAGGTTGGCAAGGGAAACCAGCAAATAAAACATCATGGTCAGGTATATCGTTCTCGTCGATTTTTGTAATATCTCCTGCTGGTCTATGGCCAAAATTTGCTTCATAACTGTCTTGGCAATAATTGTCAATGTCAGATGAAAATACACATTCGGGAATAAGTTCATTCTCAATGCAGGCTTGATCCATGGCTACTCTAAAGCCACCAATTCCACAAAACAAGTCTATAAATTTTATTTTTTCCATTCTCAAATTATCTTGGCTCTCAAAATTAATACTAAAGTTGTTATAATTGATATTTTTCTGTAAAAGTTATTCAGTCTGTCAGGAAAAACGGTCGTCTGCACTACAATTGTGCAAAACTACCTTGATTTATGAATCTTAAACCTGACAGGATTTTACTCCTGCCAGGGTTTTTCACACAAATGTGTGAATTATGTAACTTAATTCAAGCATTATGTAACATTTTCCGACACCAGGCAACTGAACTTTGCACCTTAATTTATTTATCTAAGAAACCGAAAATGAAAAAACCAATTGCTCTCCTGGTATTCGTAGCTTTAATTGCCGGCATGGTATTTACCTCCTGCGGGCCAGGCAAAAAACTTGTTGCCTCGCGTAACAGAGTCGATAAGCTACAGAACGACAGCGCCACAACCCACAGCCAGCTTAATGATTGCAATACGCTGGTAAAAAACCTGATCGACGAAAAGGCTTCGTTACAATCAAAAAATACTACCATAGAGAATAATCTGAAGGCACTGAATATGGATAATAATCAGTCGAAAATGACAATTGCCGACCAAGCCACACGTTTGCAAAACTTACAAAATCTGATTCAATCGCAGAAAGATGTAATGAACAAGCTTAAAAATACAGTTGCTGCTGCACTTTTAAATTACAAGACAGATGAATTGACAGTTTATACCAAGGACGGAAATGTTTATGTTTCGCTGCAGGAAAAACTGCTTTTTAAATCGGGCAGCGATGTGGTTGATCCCAAAGGCAAGGAAGCGTTGAAATCGCTTGCTCAGGTACTTAACAGCACAAAGGATATTTCGGTAATGATTGAAGGCCACACGGATAATGTTCCTATCAAAACAAAAGCATTTAAA
>JBBSDG010000388.1:0-4560 GCA_038249635.1 Bacteroidales bacterium
AGGTATGGTGGAACTGGCAACTTCGCTTGGCGTTAAGTTTGTTTATAATAGCCCTGTTGATTCATTTGAATTTAAGAATGACAAAATTACTGCCGTGATCGCTTCCGGGAAACGATATGATACACCTTATGTGCTTGCATCAGCAGATTATCAGTATGTTGAGCAAACACTTTTGCCAGCTGAGTACAGAACCTACACCGAGAAATACTGGAATTCCAGGGTGCTTTCTCCGTCTTCATTAATATTCTTTCTGGGAATCGATAGGAAACTGGAAGGTATTGAACATCATACCTTGTTTTTCGATCAGGACCTGGCAAAACATGCTGATTCCATCTACGAAACTCCCGGCTGGCCTGCGAATCCTTCGATTTATTTCAGCTGTACATCGAAAACTGATTCAACTGTTGCACCTGAAGGAATGGAAAATTTATTTGTCCTGATTCCTGTTGCCCCGGGGATAGAAGATACCGAAGAAATCCGTGAAAAGTATTTCCAGATCATACTCAAAAGATTCCAACTTTTGACCGGGCAAGATATAAGCGAGAATATCGTTTTCAAGCGGAGTTATGCCCATGCTGATTTCGAAAGCGATTACCATGCTTTTAAAGGAAATGCCTATGGGCTAGCGAATACTTTGCTGCAAACGGCTTTTTTGAAACCGAAAATGAAAAGTAAAAAAGTGAGTAATTTGTTTTATACCGGTCAGTTAACGGTTCCGGGACCGGGTGTGCCACCCGCACTGATATCGGGTGAAATTGCTGCAAAGCTTATTATGAAAGAGGAAGGGGTTGGGGTTTAGGTTTTAGGTTTTAGGGGTTAGGGGAAGGCAATTAACGGTTTAAAAGAATAAATCAGGAGAAAATAATTTGAGTAAGAAATACATCTCCAGCTATAAATAACTTAGAGTATGAAAGAACTATTTGATATGATCTCGCGAAAATCGAGCAAGATGACGACGGTGATGTACAGTACATCGTTTTCACTTGGTATTCGGTTTTTCAGCAAGCGGTTTCATGATCCTATTTACGGGGTTTATGGGTTTGTGCGCTTTGCAGATGAAATTGTGGATTCATTTCACGGTTTTAATAAGCAGAAGCTTTTACAACGGTTTAAAGAAGATACATATGAGGCAATTGAGGAAAAGATCAGCCTGAATCCTATTCTTAACAACTTTCAATCCGTTGTTAACAAATACAAAATTGAAAATGAACTTATAGATCTGTTTCTGAAGAGTATGGAAATGGATCTGGAGAAAATGGAGTACGACCAGATTAAATATGAAGCCTATATTTTAGGATCCGCAGAGGTAGTAGGCCTGATGTGCCTCCGGGTTTTTTGTGAGGGTGATCTTCAGAAATATACCGATCTTAAGCCATCGGCCATGCGTCTGGGTTCAGCTTTTCAGAAAATCAACTTTCTTCGCGATCTGAAAGCGGATTTTAAAGACCTGGGTCGAAGCTATTTCCCTGGCATTGACATGAATAACTGGAATGACAGTACAAAATCTGAAATAGAAGACGATATAGAAAAGGATTTTGCCGATGGTCTGTCAGGCATACGGAAGCTTCCTGATGGAGCAAGGTTTGGGGTTTATGTGGCTTATGTTTATTTCCACGAATTGTTGCTGAAGATACGAAAGGTAAAAGCAGAAAAGTTACTAAATGAACGGATCAGGGTTACAAACTATCGTAAATATTTGTTGTTGATATCTGCTTATACCCTAAATTTAACAAACAGAATATGAGTAGGTTAATGGTTATTTCTGTTATTACACTTTACCTTGGAATTTTGAATTTGCGAGCTCAGCCAATATCAATTGAAAAAGTACGCGACCAATTTTTTACGCTGGATAAAACAAATGATGCGGCTTTAAAACTCTTTAAATTGCTGGAGAAAGCAGACCTGAGTAAAGATCCAGTATTAATGGCCTATAGAGGTGCATCATCAGCGGCATCGGCTGGTTCTGCAAATGGTGTCCGGAAAAAACTGGAATACTTCAATCATGGGAAAACTGAATTGGAAAAAGCTGTAGGCATGAAACCACTGGATGTCGAAATTCGTTTCCTCAGATTGGCTACTCAATTTAATGCGCCGGGTTTTCTGGGTTATTCAGGAGATAAAAAGTACGACAAAGCAATTATTTTACAAACATTGAGTAGTGTGAATTCAAATCATCCAAATGCCTATCTTTATCTCCGGATTTGCCGGTTTATGCTGGCACATGCTGAACTGTCAGCATCTGAAAAAAGTACTGTAAATCAGTTGATTGTAAAATTTGATACGAAGAAATAATGACAGCAGAAAACGTAATACTTGTTGATACTCACGACACTCCCGTCGGTCAAATGGAAAAAATGGAAGCCCATCGGAAAGGTGAGTTGCACAGGGCTCTTTCGGTGCTTATTTTCAACAGCAAGGGAGAAATGCTATTGCAGCAACGCGCTTTCAGTAAATATCATACGCCAGGATTGTGGACCAATACAGCCTGCAGTCATCCCAGGCCAGGCGAGGACAGCCTTATTGCTGCTACCCGCCGGTTGGGTGAGGAAATGGGTTTTACAACCTCGCTTTCCAACTCATTCGATTTTATGTATAAGGCTCACTTCGATAATGGACTAACAGAACATGAGTATGATCACGTGTTTTTTGGAACTTTTGATGGTACTCCTTCCATTAACCCTGATGAAGCAAATGATTATAAATGGGTTAATCCTTCTGTTCTGATGGAAGATATTAGATCGACACCCGAAGTTTACACAGTTTGGTTCCGAATCATTATGGAGAAAATAGAGGAAAGATTTCCTGAACTGTTTGGGCCGAAAATTGTTTAATGTATATGGATGGAATTCGGAAGTCCGGAGACGGAAGAGGTAAGAGGGTAAGAGGGCGAAATGGAGAAGGGCGATGGGATAACGGAGAAATGGATAAGGTGTATTGGAGTGGCGCGATCATCATTAAATCCGTATTGAAATTCCGGAGAATGCTGATCCAATAAGCATCGGAAATGAAATTAATAATAGAAAAAGAGTTTAGTTTGATGCGCTTTGGTCTTAGGACTACGGTGATCGAACTAAAAAAAAGAAACCCCAAAAATGATACTTAACATTAAAATACTTTTGCCATGGAACTGTTAGTTAAAATCTTTATTGTGATTCTGGCCTTCCTGTTTATGGAATTTATGGCCTGGTTTACGCACAAATATGTAATGCACGGCTTTATGTGGTTTTTCCACAAGGATCATCATATTCGTGATGGTCGGAAAGTTGAATGGAACGATGTTTTTGCCGTCATTTTTGCCTTCCCGAGCATTTTGCTGATTTACCTTGGTGCAATGACACCCAACGGTTATTTGCTGAGTGTTGGAATCGGAATTATGCTCTACGGTGCTGCCTATTTTATGTTTCACGATGTGTATGTTCATCAGCGGATACCTATCCTGAAAAACTTGTCGAACCGATACTTGCGGGCAACAGTTAAAGCACACAAGGAACATCATAATCCACAAGCACATTATAACTATGGATTCCTGTTGGCACCTTTAAAATATTACAAAGAAGAATTTGGTAAGAAGAAGATTGATAAATAGATAACATCTTTTTAATGATTATTCATGGAAAACTGGTTATACCTTTTTATTAATCTCGGGGCAATAAGCATTCCTTTTATTGTCGGTTTCGACAAGCGTTTGCAATTTCAGAAGCAATGGCGGTTCCTGTTTCCGGCTATACTGCTAACCATGCTGGTGTTTATCCCGTGGGATATGCTGAAGACACACCTGGCTGTTTGGGGGTTTAATCCGCGATATTTATTGGGTTTTTATATTGGTAATCTTCCGGTTGAAGAATGGATGTTTTTTATTGTAATTCCTTATGCATGCCTGTTTACTTATTATTCGCTCAATTACCTGGTGAAGACAGATTATCTTGGGAAATATGCAAATAATTTATCACTGGTTTTAGCAATTTTTTTATTGATTATTGGATTATTAAATACAGAAAGACTTTACACCACGGTTACTTTTATATCAACAGGAGGTTTTTTGCTTTTTCACAGGTTTGTGGTTAAAGGCGCATATATGGGTCGGTTTTACCTGATGTATTTTGTTACCCTTGTCCCGTTTTTTATAGTAAATGGCTTGCTTACAGGATCATGGATTCCTGAAGAAGTTGTGCATTATGATAATACACAAAATCTGGGAATACGAGTTGGCACCATACCCGTTGAAGATATGGTTTATGGATTGCTGATGTTATTGATGAATGTGAGTTGGTATGAGTTTCTCAGAAACAGATTTAAAACTACAGGCTGATAATTCCTTTTGACGGCTGCACGACTTTACGACTGCACGACTGCACGACTACTCGACTGCACGGCTGCACGACTGCACGGCTGCACGGCTGCACGGCTGCACGATTACACGACTGCATGATATTGACTTTGAAACTCTGCGCTTCGACTTGGTTCGGCTACGCTCACCAGCCATCGCTCAACTGTCTGTAAGTCTGTAACTCTGAAACCCTGAAACAATTTTCTGACAACTGTATGACTATAGAATGACAA
>JBBSDG010000389.1:0-4557 GCA_038249635.1 Bacteroidales bacterium
TACCCGACAAGTTTCGAGGATCCTTTGTTCAGCATTCATCTGAACGTTGATTATCCTTTTAACCTGACCGGGATCATGTTTTTCCCTAAGGTGAAGAAAAATTTCGAAGTTCAGCGCGACAAAATCCAGCTTTACTGCAACCAGGTATTTGTAACCGATTCAGTCGAAGGCATTGTTCCTGATTTCTTAACTCTGCTTCATGGTGTAATTGATTCACCGGATATTCCGCTCAATGTTTCGCGCAGCTACCTTCAAAGTGATTCGAATGTGAAGAAAATCTCGGGACACATTATGAAAAAAGTGGCCGATAAACTGGAAGAGATTTTCAAAAACAACCGCGAGGATTTTGAAAAAAAATGGGATGATATCAAGGTCTTTATCGAATACGGAATGATTTCGGAACCCAAATTCTTTGAGCGCGCCGAAAAATTCTGCCTGCTGAAATCCATGAACAACAAGTATTATACTTTTGGTGAATATAAGGAACTTGTAAAAGGAAATCAGACTGATAAAGAGGGAAATCTCACTTTTATTTATACCTCGGATATCGAAGCTCAGCACAGCTATATACAGAATGCACAGGAACGTGGTTATGATATCCTGGTGCTGGATGGCCCGGTTGACAACCATTTTATTAACTCACTGGAACAGAAATTCGAAAAGAGCCATTTTGTCCGTGTGGATGCCGAGGTAGCTGACAAACTGATCAAAAAATCAGATGATCTGCCTTCGAAACTCAGCGAAGAACAAACCAAACAGCTTACCGAAATATTTGAGCAACAAGTCAATAAAGCCGTTTATCATATTTCGGTCGAAAACCTGGGTGAAAACGATTCACCTGTTACTGTAACCCAGAATGAGTTCATGCGTCGTATGAAGGATATGTCGGCAATGGGTGGCGGCGGTCAGTATTCATTTATGGGAAACATGCCCGACAGCTACAACCTGGTACTCAATTCGAATCATAAACTGATGAACCAGTTACTTGCGACCGAAGATCAGGAAGTTAAAGTAAAAATGATTAAACAACTGATTGATCTGGCTTTGTTGTCGCAAAACCTGCTGAAAGGTGAAGCGCTTACCGGGTTTATAAAAAGGAGTGTAGATATTATTCAGTAAAAAGCTGGATGTAGGATGTCGGATGTCGGATATCGGAAGAGTGTAAGCAGAAGACGGTAGTCGGATTTAATAAATATGAAATTAATACTTCCGACTCCGGTCTTCGGAGTTCCGGCCTTTTCATACCAATTGAAATTAAGATAAGTAAAATGAGTACTTTTGAATTAAACTAAACCATAACCAATAAAACAGAAAAATGAAAAAATCGTGGATTATTATAGGCGTAATTGTGTTATTCGTCATTATTGTTTTCTCTTCTGTAAAAGGAACATATAACGGACTTGTAACCTCCGAGGAAAAAGTAAACAAAAGCTGGGCTGATGTACAAGGTGCTTACCAGCGCAGGTTGGATCTTATTCCTAATCTCGTAAGTACAGTTAAAGGCTATGCCCAGTTCGAACAGGAAACTCTTATAAAGGTAATTGAACAGCGTGCAGCGGCTACAAAACCAACCATTAATGTTGATGCTACCAAGCTTGATGCGAATACCCTTGCCCAGTTTCAGAAAACACAAGATGAACTTGGCTCTTCTATAGGTAGATTATTGGTTACAGTTGAAAGATATCCTGATCTGAAAGCTAATCAGAACTTCCTGCAGCTTCAGGCTCAGTTGGAAGGTACCGAGAATCGCATCAATGTTGAGAGGCGTAACTTTAACGGAACCGTTAACGAATTCAATTCAACGTTGAGAAAGTTCCCTACCAATATTCTGGCTGGTATGTTCGGATTTTCGAAGAAACCCTATTTCGAGGCTCAGGCAGGTGCTGATGCGGCTCCCAAAGTTGAGTTCTAAGCTTTTGAAATACACAACTATCACAACAACGCTTTCTTACAGCCTGTGAATTAAGGACTTTTAGCAATTTTCGTTGTTGTTAATATGCGTGGAAACTTATTTTGATTTTACGAATATCATTATCGTGTGGAAAACAATAATGATTAAAAACATAAAGAAGTTAAATGTAAGAAAACAGGAAACATTTACCAGAGGCTAATTATAGATTACTTCTGTTTTCTTACTCCTGACTTCTTTTTTTATGCCCGATTATTACTGAATCAATAAAATATAAAACCGAAATGCCGACCGCAAGTAATTTTTTCACAAAAGAGCAACAGGAGTATCTCCGTCAAGCGATAATGAATTCCGAACTTGATACCTCCGGCGAAATACGTGTTCATATCGAAAACACATGCAAAGGCGATGCTATGGAACGCGCTCTTGCCGTTTTTATAAAGCTCGGGATGGACAAAACCGAGAGCCGCAACGGTGTTCTGATTTACCTTGCTATCGAAAACCGAAAATTTGCCATTATCGGCGATGAAGGCATACATGCTGTGGTTACTGAAGTTTTCTGGGAGAGTATCAAAAATAAGATGATGAATCAGTTTCGTGAAAATAATTTTACAGAAGGATTGGTTGAAGCCATTACCGAAACCGGGATACAATTGAAGAAGTATTTCCCACACCAGTCGGACGATAAGAACGAGCTTCAGGATGATATTTCCTTCAACTAATCATCCATTTTAAGGAACATACAACTAAACCAGCTTAAAACCCCGAGCATGAAAACCGGAAATTCGTTTAAAACCATACTCCTTTTTGCCGTTCTGCTTCTGCAATCAGGAATAATCTTTGCACAGGGCATTCCTGATAAACCAAATCCTCCGCGCCTGGTAAACGACTTTGCAAATATATTGAGTCCGGATCAGTCGCAAAGCCTCGAAGCTAAGCTGGTTGCATTTAGCGATTCCACTACAGTTCAGATTACAGTGGTTATTGTTCCCACACTTGATAATTATGAAAAAGCAGATTACGCCCAGCAACTCGGGCAGAAATGGGGTGTTGGCGGAAGTAAATTCAATAACGGTTTCGTTGTCCTGATCAAGCCTAAAAGCGGATCCGAAAAAGGCGAAGCTTTTATTGCCACAGGCTACGGTGTAGAGCAATTTGTACCTGATGCCACATCCTATGATATTGTAAATAATGAAATGATCCCACGTTTTAAGCAAAATGATTATTACGGAGGAATTGATGCTGCTTCGAATGTGATTATGTCGCTGGTAAAAGGCGAATACAAGGCGGATAGTTATGCAAAAAAGAAGAAAGCATCACCGGTAGCTTTTATTGTCATTATAATTATTGTCATAATATTCCTTCTTTCACGCAACAATAACAACGGACATACCATCAATCGTTCAGGTTCTGCCGGAATGCTCTTATTCCCATGGATGATGGGAGGCGGAGGAGGAAGCGGCGGTGGCGGTGGATTTGGCGGCGGCGGAGGAGGAGGTTTCGGCGGCTTTGGAGGAGGTAGTTTTGGAGGCGGAGGTGCCGGTGGAAGCTGGTAGGTAGGAGAATAGTTAATGAGAAATAGTTAACAGAAAACAGTTAAAAGTTAAGTGCTAAATGCCTATTGTTAAGTGTTTTTTTGATGAAAGGACTTTTCCGAAAAAGGGTTCTCCCCTCCGGGGAGATGTCCGAAGGACAGAGGGGTGAAAATAGTTATTAGGAAACAGTTAATGGGAATTTAAAATAGATAAGTATCTGAATGAAATGTGAACCTGAATCGGTTAATTTTTTCAAAACTTTAAAATATCCGGCTTTGTTTTTTTGTCTGTTAATGCTGACATTGTCAACTAACGGGCAAAATGCAAAATTTACTCACCAGGATACGCTAAGAGGATCAATCACAAAAGAGCGTATCTGGTGGGATTTGTCGTTTTACCACCTGGATATAAAAGTAAATCCCGCGGATAGTTCTCTGAAAGGAATCAATACCATCAGGTATAAGGTGCTGACTCCTTTCCAGGTATTGCAGATTGATCTGCAGGAACCCATGAAAATATCAAAAGTATCTCAGGATGGTAAAGCACTTTCTTTCTTTCGCGATGGCAATGCCTACTTTATTACATTGACAAAACCTCAAATAACAGGTGATTTAAACGAAATTGCTGTTGACTTTACTGGAAAACCTAAAGTAAGTGTTAGACCTCCCTGGAGCGGAGGATTATCATGGAAAAAGGATGCCAATCAAAATCCATGGATAGTTACCACTTGTCAGGGTGATGGGGCAAGTTTGTGGTGGCCATGCAAGGATCACCAGTACGACGAACCTGACAGCGTTTTAATGACAGTTACCGTTCCGGAAGGTCTCACCGATGTTTCCAACGGTCGTTTACGGATGGCGACGAATAATCCGGATCATACAAAGACTTTTACCTGGTTTGTTTCGAATCCTATAAACAACTATTGCGTAAATCTGAATGTTGCTGACTATGTTCACTTTGGTGAAAAATACCAGGGCGAAAAAGGTCCGCTTGATTGCGATTATTGGGTATTAAGTTATAATCTTGAGAAAGCAAAGTCGCAATTTAAGGAAGTTCCGCGTATGCTGGAGGCACTGGAATATTGGTTTGGCCCATACCCGTTTTACGAAGACA
>JBBSDG010000390.1:0-4549 GCA_038249635.1 Bacteroidales bacterium
GGGATGGATGTGGGATTGATGTGATTGAGGGGATTGATGAGATTGAGGGGATTGATTTGGACAAGGGGACAAGGGGAGTGGGGGACAAGGGAGAAGGATTAACGGGATTGGATGGATTGATGGGATTGATTTGGACAAGGGGACAAGGAGAAATGGGGACATGGAGAACTGCGATAGTGCCAATCATTTTCTTCATCACAAAACCGCGCTTCTCATAACCGACTTTTATACTGAAAACAGGTTAAAATTTCATATTCATTAAATTCCAAATTCCAAGCTCCAAATTCCAAGCGGGGTATAAAAGTAGGTCTTGGTTCTTGAATTTTGGGATTTGGGACTTGGGTCTTTTTTTAATGAGTAATTTTAACCCACATCAAGTATAGTTAAAGGTATTTCTGAACTGGTTTTGCTTACTTCACTCGGTTTCAATTCTGCTTTCCCTTTTTTCTATTTAAATATTAAACCTTTGTTAAAAGTTCTATATGAGAAACTTAGCAAGCATACAGCGGATTTTAGCATTAGATCCTATTGAAGGAGCTGATGCCATTGAACGTGCTACCGTGTTGGGCTGGCAGTTGGTGGTGAAAAAAGGCGAATTTCATGTTGGCGATCTGATCGTTTATTGCGAAATTGACAGCCTGATGCCGGCCAGACCTGAGTTCGAATTTCTTAAACCACGAGGGATGAGGGTGCGTACCATCAGGCTTCGCGGACAGGTTTCGCAGGGGATTTGCTTCCCGTTGTCTTTTTTGCCCGATGATTTTAGTATTGTGGAAGGTGCAGATTGTACCGAAGTACTTGGAATTGAAAAGTATGAGCCACCTATCCCTGCCTGCTTAAGTGGAATTGCAAAAGGCAGATTCCCGTCGTTTATTCCGAAAACGGATGAAACCAGGGTTCAGGTTTTACAGAAGCTTCTGGATAAATATAAAGGTGAAAAATGCTATGTAACCGAGAAAGTTGACGGCAGTTCAGGTACCTTTTATGTGAACAACGACGAATTTGGAGTTTGCTCCCGTAACCTCGAACTTCTTGAAGATGCTGAAAACAGTTTCTGGAAAGTGGCCCGGCAAATGGATATTGAAAACAAACTACGCTCTCTCAATGGAAACTTTGCCATACAGGGCGAATTAATCGGCGAAAAAATCCAGGATAATAAGCTGAAACTTCGGGGGCAAACCATACTGTTTTTTAACGCTTTCGATATCGACCGGTTCGAGTACCTGCCATTTGAGAAGTCTTTCGCATTATTCGAAAAACTGCAACTGCCAACGGTTCCACTTATTAATGCAGAGTATGAACTTACCAACGATATTGATGCTATCATCCGGATGGCAACCATTAAGAGCGCGGTTCGGACCGAAGTATGGGCCGAGGGCATTGTTATTCGTCCGCTGAATGAAAAGATTGACTTACTTTTGTCGAAGGAAAACTTTAATAACGGCAGGGTAAGCTTTAAGGCGATCAATCCTGAATTTTTGCTGAAGTATGGTGAATAAACGGTTTGCTACCTCCGATGATTAGAAATCAGATTTCGTTGGCGCAATTCCTAATCCTTTTTTTAAAAAATAGTTATCTCTATATTTGCGTTCATTTCAAACCCTATGAAAAATACAATTTTCCTCGCTATTCTGGTTATTCTGTTGGCAGCCTGTACTTCCAAACCTCAAGAAACTCTTGTAAGCATTTCAACTCCTTATGGCAATATTGTTGTTAAACTTTACGACAGCACTGCAAAGCATAAGGATAATTTTATAAAACTTGCTGAAAAAGGATACTTTAACGGAACACTTTTTCATCGGGTAATTAAAAATTTTATGATTCAGGGTGGCGATCCAAGTTCAAAAAATGCAATACCTGGCCAATTATTGGGCGATGGCGATACCAGTTACACAATTCCGTTCGAATATGTACCATCATATTTGCATAAACGTGGAGCTTTTGCTGCTGCCCGCGAAGGTGATGATATAAACCCGTTGAAAGCTTCGTCGGCATCACAGTTTTATATTGTGCAGGGCAAAGTTTTTACAAACGATGAACTCGATGCGGTTGAGCTAAAAGTTGAGCGTCGTACCAAACAGTACATTATGATGGACTTGTTGAAAAAAGGAGGAAAGGAAGATGAGTTGAAAGCGTTCACGCAAATGGCTGATAAACGCGATACTGCTAACATCAGGCTTGTAATCAATAAATACCGCAATGCCGTTGACGCTCAATATATGCGGACCAAACCGTTTAAACTAACAGCCGAACAACGGCGCGTTTACACAACTATCGGAGGAACTCCTCATCTGGATGGCGCTTATACTGTTTTTGGCGAAGTAGTAAGTGGCATGGAAATTGTTGATCAGATAGCTGTTGTAGAAACTGACTCGAATGATCGGCCAATACAGGATATCAGATTGAAAATCAAAATAGTAAATGATAAATAAATTGGTTTTCAGCCTTTTCAACCAATATTTGCTTTACCATTAACTTATCATTTTAATTAAATACAAATCAAAATAATAAAATAATACCTGCGTTAGAAGTTAATTAAACATACACAAATGAAACGTTCGCTCTTTTTAACCTTAACCCTAATTTTCCTGTTTAAGATGGAACTAGATGCTCAAAAAGTAACCAAAGTACTCATTCATACCGATATGGGTGATATTAAAGTGGCGCTTTATAACGATACGCCGAAACACCGTGATAATTTTATAAAACTCGCCAAAGATGGGTTTTTTAATGGTTCTGTCTTTCACCGCGTAATCAAAGGATTTATGATTCAGGGTGGTGGCCCGCCGGCAGGAGTGCCCGAAATGTCCGATAGGGTTCCGGCAGAATTTGTTCCGGCTCATGTACACAAAAAAGGCGCACTCTGTGCTGCACGTCAGGGCGACCAGGTGAATCCCAGAAAAGAATCTTCCGGATCACAGTTTTATATTGTTCAGGGCACTCCGGTTCCTGCCGCGCAGCTCGACCAGTACGATCAGAAACGTACCGTAAAATATACTCCTGCGCAGCGTACTACTTATACTACAGTTGGCGGAACGCCTTTCCTCGATGGTGATTACACCGTTTTCGGCGAAGTGGTCGAAGGTTTGGATGTAGTTGATAAAATTGCTGCCGTTCAAACTGCTGCAGGTGACAAGCCTGTGAAACCTATTAAAATGACGGTGAAAGTGCTGTAAAATAGATCATCTAATTTTATTTCGAAAGGATCCTGGTTTAATGCCTGGGTCCTTTTTTTGTTTTATAACAATAATTCTAATGTCTAATCCTGCATCAGCTATTACATTGATCAATCTCCTGATGCAGAAGAATGAAGAAATGAGGGTGATAGCTGTTGGTGACGATGATCAGAATATTTATTCCTTCAGGGGATCAGATTCAAAATATTTAAACCAATTCATCACCGCCCACAATGCCAGGAAATTTGAATTAATTGAAAATTTTCGTAGTAAAGCCAACCTGGTAGAATCTACCAATCAATTTGTCAATACTATTCAACATCGTATAAAAGATACGCCAGTTGAGGCTGTTGACACGGAGAATGGCAAGATTAAAATTGTTCGGTATAGTAGCTCCCATTTAATTGTTCCTTAAATAGAGGATGTACTTTCAACCGATCTTTCAGGTTCAACCTGCATTTTAACCAATACGAATGAAGAAGCATTCCATATCACTGGCTTGCTGATTAAAAACAGGATGCGGGTAAAGCTGATACAGAGTCACGACGATTTTAGACTTGCCGATCTTTTTGAAGTTCGCTTTTTCCTGAATCAGCTAAAATTGGCAGAAGGCTTTTATATCATTCCTGATGACGAATGGGGTAACGCAAAAAAAGCTGTAATTGACCGTTTTAAAAATAGCACTAAACTCGAAGTCATAATAAACATCATAAAGGATTTTGAAGAGACAAATCCAAGGAAAAAGTTTAAATCCGATCTTGAAGTCTTTATCCTTGAATCGAAACCAGAAGATTTTTTCAGTGAAAACGGTGAAACCATTTACGTATCCACCATACACAAAGCAAAGGGCAAAGAGTTTGATACTGTTTTCCTGATGCTCGATAATTCCGACATCTCAACAGACGATAAAAAACGCCAGGTTTATGTTGCCATGACAAGAGCTAAGCGTAATCTTACGATTCATTATAATGGCCACTACCTTGAAAATTTGGCCGTTACGGGCCTGGAAAGAACCGAGAATCGAAACACGTTCCAACAAACAAATGAATTTTCACTCCCACTAACTCATAAAGACCTGAACCTTGGCTATTTCGAATATATCCAACGCCGTATTGACGCTTTAACCAGTGGCGATAAAATATTTATAACCGAAGAAGGTTGCACTAACTCAAAAGGAGACCTGATTCTTAAATATTCAAAGAATTTTCAGGAAAAGCTAACCCAAATAAAGGAAACCGGATTTCATCCAACAGAAGCACACGTAAGCTATATTGTTTATTGGAGGAATAAGGAAACAGGGAATGAGGTTAGGATAGTGCTGGGGGAGTTGGGGTTTAGGAGGGATGGGTAACGATTTTCTTAGGCATGCTTAA
>JBBSDG010000391.1:0-4539 GCA_038249635.1 Bacteroidales bacterium
ATATTTGATTTCGAAGAAAACATAAATGCAGATGATTACAACCGGTTTGATGTCGGATTTGAAGGAGGCGTAGGCATCGACTTCCGTTTATTGAGTTTCGGGGCAAGGTATAGTTATGGCCTTAACAAAGTTGGAAAAGAAAAAACATTCTTAGGAACTACATATACATTTCCCGATGCTACAAATGGAGTGTTAAATCTATATATCGCTGTTCCTCTTTTAAGTAAATAGAAACGGTAATAATCATCAATTGAATGTTAAGATAGTTGAATGTGAGGAGGAGTTGTTTGTTTTAGAATGCCGGGAAGCCCTGTGAAAACGGGGTTTTCTGCATTTATGCTAATAGATGTAAGAGAATGGTCAGATAGTTAAATAAATTTGTTCCTACTGATAAGCTATTCTTATATTTACGATTCATACTCTTGATTTTCAGAAATTACAATTCTGTTTTCAGAACTTCACTTTATCCTTACCTTTGGTAACCCTTACCCATGCACGGGCAAAGCAGTCAGATAGTTTTGTTTACCCGGCAATTAATTCTAACCCATATACTATGAGCCGAATTATCACCTTCCTGTTACCTGCACTATGCATACTATTGCTGAAAGGCCAGGCACAAAATGAGCTGATTCAGAATACCTTGAACCGTAAAACCACTTCCCTCAACGGAAAATGGAATTACATTGTCGATCCCTATGAAACGGGTTATTATGATTACCGGTATAAGCCTTACGACGAGAATCCCAATCCCGGTGACGGAGCATTTTTCACCAATACAAAACCTAAAGATAAGACGGAACGTGTCGAATACGATTTCGATAAATCCCCTACCCTGCTCGTTCCCCGCGATTGGAACTCACAGAAAGAAAACCTTTTATACTACGAAGGAACCATCTGGTATAAAAAATCCTTCGATTATAAATTATCAGAAAAAGACAACAGGCTGTTTGTTTATTTCGGTGCTATAAACTACAGAGCCGATGTTTACCTGAACGGCAAAAAGCTTGGCGTTCACAAGGGAGGATTTACTCCTTTCAATTTCGAAATAACCGGCCTGGTAAATGAAAAGGACAATTTCCTGATCATTAAGGTGGATAACAAACGCAAAGCCGACGAAGTGCCGACCCTCAACACCGATTGGTGGAACTATGGCGGCATAACCCGCGATGTTCAGCTGGTTGAAACACCTGCTACTTTTATAAGCGATTATTTCATACAGCTCAAAAAATCAAGTCCCGATAATATTTCCGGCTATATACAGCTGAATGGTGCCGCTAAAGCAGGAAAATCTGTCGAAGTAAACATTCCCGGCCTTAAACTGAAATTTAACCAGCGCACAGATGCCGACGGACGCGTCAACATTGATCTCAAGGCAACAGGATTGAAACGCTGGTCAACCTGGGAACCGTATCTTTATGATGTAAAAATCGCAACGGATTCCGACCAGCTTTCCGACCGTATTGGATTCAGGAATATAGAAACCAAAGGTGCTGATATTCTCCTGAACGGCAAATCCATTTTCCTCAAAGGCATTTGTATGCACGAAGAAAACGCTATCAGGGGAGGAAGGGCTTATTCGCTTGAAGATGCCTTTATGCTTCTGAACTGGGCAAAGGAACTGGGATGCAATTTTGTACGGCTGGCTCATTATCCACATAATGAAAACATCATCCGTCTGGCCGATGAAATGGGCATACTTGTGTGGGAAGAAAATCCCGTTTACTGGACTATACAATGGACTAATCCTGAAACATTCGTTACTGCATGCAACCAATTGAAAGAAGTCGTTTCACGTGATAAAAACAGGGCTTCTGTCATCGTCTGGTCCATGGCAAACGAAACACCGGTAAGCGACGAAAGGAACAGTTTCCTGCACAGGCTTGTTGACACCACGCGGAAAATGGACAATACCCGCCTGATAAGTGCAGCACTCGAGCAGCATGCCTCAAAAGAAAATGAAATGGCAAGGACCATCACTGATCCGTTTGCCGAATTTGTTGACATACTGAGTTTTAACCAGTATATAGGCTGGTACGATGGATTGCCGGATAAATGTTCAAAAATCCAGTGGAACATCACTCAGAATAAACCTGTAGTCATTTCGGAACTTGGCGCCGATGCACTGGGTGGCCTGCATGGCGACAGCCTCACCCGCTGGAGCGAAGAATACCAGGAGTATTTTTTCAGGGAGAATCTGAAAATGGTAAGTAAAATTCCCCAACTTCGCGGAACAACCCCATGGATACTGGTCGATTTCAGGTCACCAAGGCGGGTATTGCCCGGCATACAGGACGGATGGAACCGCAAAGGCCTGATCTCCGAAACTGGAAACAAGAAAAAGGCATTCTATGTACTGCAGGATTTTTATAAAAAAATGAGTTTAAAATATGAATAAGATATTTTTTTTAACCTGATTTTGATCTTCAACAAGCAAAAGGTAATTCAGCCTGAGATTTGTTTATTTGATCATAGGGTTGAGTGTATCGAAGCTCTGAATAATATCCTGACCAGGATCAGCCAGAATCTAAAAGTATTTGAATAATGAACATCGAACAAGGAATATCGAATAATGAAGTAAAAAAATCATTATTGTCCGGTTAAATTTTATCTCGTCCCTGATGGGACTTAATTCAATTTCGTATCTTGTTTTCTACCAATATATTGCCCCTAACGGGGCAGTCCCGTATATTATTTGCGTCAGCAAATAGCTATTAGTAGAATAAAAAGTAACCCCGATAGGATAAGTCCCGGCAGGGACGCAATAATAGCAAGGCCTTGAGCGTGTCTGTTATGTTTTAATCGGACAACGGTGAAAAAAAATATGGAATTGAAAAATAAAAAATTCTGTGATAGCCGAAGTATGAAATCGCAAAAATAATGTTGATGCGGTAACAATTCTATAGCTTCATAACTTCGAAATTCAATATTCCTTGTTCATTATTCGATATTAAAAACTCACTTTAAATATTCTTCAAAAAACACTAATATTAATATTGAAGTACTAATCTATAGCGGCCGGAATCAAACAGTTTTCACACAAAGCCAATAAATAGAAGAAAGCGCCTGGTGAACTTTGTGACTTCGTGGGATAGAATATCCTGACAAAAAATCATAAACATTTTTGTTGAGACCCTGATAATTATTTCAGAGATTGCAGGGAATTGCAGGGAATACCATTCAGTTTCTCCTGCCAAACATGAGTTAGTTGAAATCTGACTGCAAATAGCTTCTATCAGAATCATTCACTCTGATATACGAAAGCATTTTTTGTATCCGGACAAATTATTTCATTCTGTCGATGAAATGGATCGCTTCGTCGAAAAAGCCAAAACAGAGGCACTTAATACCAGCGAAACAACCAACTGTGCAATCAGAAATACCATCTGTGATTCATCCACAACAAATGCCCAGGAAAACACTATCCAGTAAGTTAAATAACAAAAGATTTTACTGCCGATAATTGCACTGAACATGGAAATAAATGGTTTCCGTGTTAATTGAAAGATTTTGATAAACAGCCATACGTTCAGTAAAAGTTCGGCCATAATTATCATCATCTTGATTGGAACCGGATGACCCGAAACCAGAAATGAAAATACGGGTAATGCCAATGCCAGGATATATGCATTTGACCTTGAAGTAAAAATCAGAGCAACCACCAGCATAATCCGCATTGGCTCAATGAAATAAAATGGAACACCCGTAAGGTGCGATGCGGCAGGCATCAAAAGCAGGAATGCTAATGCGAAGCCATCGATAAGAAAAGTCCTGATCAAGGGAAAAGGTAAGATACTTTTGCTGCTGCTGTTCATAGGACTATAGGATTTGAGTCAGTAAAGATACTTTTTCTAAAACAAATTTCAAAAAATTCTTAGTCAGAACATTTTCAAAATGCGCTATTCAAAATCGGCAATATCGTTTCCAATAAAGTATCCGAAGGTGCCTGGGGCTATAACACAGTGGGTGAACTGGCTTCCTGCATTGGGATGAATTACCCCGGATTATCAGGTTTTAACGGAAGGGGAATTTACAGGATGAAACAGTATTATGAAACATATTCCTCTGTCGAATTTGTTTCTCCTTTGGCCACTCAACTTGAAGCCAATTTCACTGGATATTTTCAAAATATGTCGGCATTGCCGACTCAAAAGCATCAACTACATAATATGTTGATGTGCTTGAAAAGTTAAGGACTCATAAGATATATGATTTTTTAATAGAATTCAGAATAGATTGATGAATTAATTCAGAAATAGATTTTGTATTTATTTTTTTCGTCCTTTTCCCTTGATGGAAAAGTACCAACTTAGCAACGCGGTCTCATGCACACCAGTAAAAATAAGCAATATGTGCATAAAAGATCAAGGCTTTATAACAATGCTGGCGGTTCTAAGCCAGAGGAATCTCCTCGCAATACAAGGCATGAAAGAGTACAACAAATCCTGACAGTTTGCCTTGCTGTGTATTGCTACGCACATGCCATTCGCACATACCTCCGGCTAAGAATCGCAGGCGCATTTTTATAAGGCCGGTCCCTTC
>JBBSDG010000392.1:0-4538 GCA_038249635.1 Bacteroidales bacterium
AAAGGCTGCACGCACATTGCGCAGGTGGTCCTTCATGTACCCCGTCTAGCAGCACTTATTCCTTGTAAATTTTCATGAACTGCCATTTTGTATTCTTATACTTTAAATATGCTAATAAAAGTTTCTGATATATCCATTTTGCAATTGAATCAAAACCACACATTTGATCACTTCCAGATCTTTTCTTTGATGCACAATTAAAAATCCCGAATCTGTTTTTAAAATAATTGTTAACTCAATTGGTACCAAATAAATCTCAGTGACCCTTATTTGAATCTTGATTCAATCTCATTTCAATCCTTCATCGGCAGCGACACAAAGAAGGTAGTTCCTTCGCCCGGATTGGTTTCAAACCATATGCGGCCAGCGGAATTGTCGATAATATTCTTAACCATAGCTAACCCAAGTCCCATGCCTGCGGTTTTAGTAGTAAAATTAGGCGAGAATATACGTGTCTGCCTGTCGGTTGCAATGCCGGTACCATTATCCTGGAAACTGATTTTGCAGGCATTGTCAACTATTGCCAAAGTTATTTTAACCATTCCCTGCCTATGGTCGGGGATTGCCTGCAATGCATTCTTAATCAAATTGTTAAATACTCTGAGAATCTGATTCGGATCGGCTTTTATGGTGCATTCCAATAAGTAAGTATCGAAAGCGATAACACTGTCCGACTGATCGCGGAATAAGCTAACTGATTGATTAAGCAAAGGGATGACGTCAAACTCTTGAATTTGAGGTTCAGGCATCTGGGCAAAATCCGAAAACTCAGTGGCTATCGAAGATAAAGTGTCAATCTGCATGATCAGGGTTTGTGAAAACCGCTTCAACCTGAGGTCCCAGTCCGGAGCTTTATCATCCCAGGCCCGCATCAGCAACTGCATACTTAATTTGATCGGAGTAAGCGGATTTTTGATTTCATGAGCCACCTGCCGGGCCATCATACGCCAGGCACTTTCGCGTTCGCTGCGGGCAAGCAGTTCAGCACTTTTCTCCATCTCATCAATCATACGGTTATATTCTTCAACCAGCCTTCCTATTTCATCCTTGCGTGTCCATTCAATTTTTGCATTCTTATTCCCGATTTTAACCCGGCTGAATTGATTTCCTATTTGTTGCAATGGCCTGGTAATATAGCGCGAAAGCAATAAGGCAAGCATCACCGTAATTACAATCATAATGATGTAAATATTGGCAAACGCCGAAACAAGTCCCGAAATCTCACGCCTGATTTCTTCCTGTTTGGCGAAATAGGGTAAATTTAGATATCCTAACAAGTGGTTATCGATATTCCTTACGGGAGTATATGCCGACAGGAATGAATATGATCCTATGCTTTCGCGTTCAATAAAAAACGACTTTTTGTCAATCATTAATTGGCATGCAATACCCGGATTTATTTGCTGAGCGATCATACCCTCCCTGAAAATCTGGTCGCGCGAAGAAGCCAACAGGAAGCCATCGGCACTATAAAGATTAATATCGGTAAAATAGGTATTCGAGAGATTAAGGAGCAAATCCGACAACCCATCTCTGGGAACTGCTTCAAATGCCGCATAAGTTCCGTACCTTGATTCGAGGTCAATCAGCACTGAATTTAATTTTTCGCTAAGTATTTCATTGTTTTTATTTGTGTTTAACTGATTGATAAACAATAAACTAACTGTTACTAAAACAATGGATGAGATCACAATGGTTGAAATCATGATCACCTGTAACCGAAGTCGGAATGTATAAATGCCGATATTCCAGTTGAGCCTCGAACCCTTCATCCAGCTTATAAGCAACAGCATGATCATAAGTAAAAGGAAAAGATATGAGAACGGAGATATAAGATCCGGGAAACGCGGTACTTCTTTACTTAGAACAATCACCCTATTGGCATCGGCGCGGAACAGAAAATGATTATATCCTCTGAGATTAAAAAATCCGTTATCCATATGCTGTTTGATGATTTCGCGGTTATCAATATCAAATGAGAATTTCCCTACATTTTTAACCAGATCACCTTTGTTATAAAAAGCATAGGAATAACCATAAAGATTGTCGGTTTTAGTATTTTTAGTATCAAACAGCAATTCCGGATAACCTAATCCTTTCCAAATATCGTTTGAACTTATTTCGATAAAAATATTAGTGTTTTTTGTAGCAGAAGGATCATTTGGTTTTAAAACAATTTTTCCAAGGTAATACATGGCATCCGCCGACTGTCGTAAAAAGTATAGGCCCGGAAACGAAACCGGCCGCATAAACTGTATAATTTTCTCATCGAAATAGTTCTCGCAACTGGTTACAATATTGCCCGGCTTTATGCTGAGATTTTTATCCTGTCTGCAAACCGTTATTTGTATAAGGTACTTGGTCCAGTAACCAGCAAAATATGTATCCTGAATATAATCAGCCACATAGTTATATGCTGAATCGGTTCGGGCACTTTTTAAAATTCCGGAAAGAACCCGATCTTCTTTGATGTTTTTTGCTGCTTCATTAAAATAATATTCGGCCAGGTTATCCCGGGCATCCGAAAGGTGTGTAGCTAATAACCTGCGTTTTTCGTGTTCGCGTTCAGTTTCCGACTTATTAACCAAATAAGTAGCCAGCGATGACAGCACAATTACCACCGATATTATACGGCTGAGTTTAAAAGTTGACTTTGTTTTCCGGATAATATTGAAAAACAAGATCACAAACAAAGCCACGATAAATGCGATAGTAATAAAGTCGAACCTTTTTATTGAGAGCAAATACAGGATAAATAGCGCAATACCAGTAGTTGAAGCAAGTGCAAAAAATTTAAGACTGATATTCCAACTGCTGAGATACTTCCCCATCAGTTCGAAAAGGAATAAAAACCCTAATAAAAGAGCCGCTACTATAAACATCCCCACATGGCTGATAGCAGGCAAGGTCAGGATATTTTCGAAACGAAATGAAATACTCGAATTGAGAACCAGCCCGGTGATGGTTTTGGTAAGAAAATAGTATAGAATGATAAGTGTGAAGATAAAAAATGCTGATGATATTTTCCTGGCTATTTCGGAAATCAATGGGTATTTATCCCTTATTAAGGATTGTTTAAAAGCCAGGAAGGCAAGTTGTACACCTATCAATGAGTTGATTAAAAAGTCGCCCAGCGAAGGCAAAATATCGGATGATGCAAAATATGCCGGGTTAAATAATTGAACCTGATACAGATCAGCGGGAAACCTGAAATAAAATTGGATCGCCCGTAGTATGATAACATCCAAAACAAAAGCCAGAAAAAGGATCCATTTGTGCCTGAAATGATGCATTAACAGTTTGTACATGCTTAGTAATGCCGAAACCAGGCAAAGGAAACTTGTGATATACAGCGTAAAAATAAGGTATTGCAGCCATAGTGTTAATTCAAACGGTTGTTGATACGTTAAACTGAAAAGAAATTTCCCGGCAGGATTTTTAATGTTGTGTTCGCCCGGACGAAGATCAATTGCAGCATTTACGGGCGCGCTGAATCGTTTGTAGAATCCTGATGGCAGATATTCATTGGAATATTTATAATTATAACGAATTAGCTGTAGAGCAATAATTGTGTGGTTTTTAACGCTTCGTTGTTTTAAAAGGTAAAATCCGCTTCCACTTTGAATAACATCGGAGGCAAAACTGAGGCGGTTGCGGATAATTGGTGCAGCAAAAACATTGGCGGTCCAGAATCTGAGACTGTCATCTTTATAGATCAGTATTTCAATTCCTTTTTTTGTAAAAGCATCTTTATAGTTAACGTCTAAAAATTTCAGAAACGAATCTTTGTCATCCATATTCCGAGTTGCAACTTTTTGAATCTCGATTTCAAGGTCGGATAAAGAAGCAGCAATTTCCTGGGTTACTCGAGTTGATACTTTTTGAGGAGCGTAAAATTTATGAATCGAAATTGAGATGAAAAAAGCGCATGAAAATACCATCATACTTAAGAAAAGCATGATCAGGAGGCGTTTCTTTACTTTTCGTCGGGTAATCATAAGGCTAATGTCACAGAATCGAGTATTGACAAAGGTTTGAGAGGCTGTTAAAAATCACGCGTTATAAACAACGATCTCGAAAATTAAATATCTGCATATCACAGAGGCACTCTGAGCGATTATAAGGCTTAAAAACGGCCTATTTCAATTTTATCACGTATATCAGGCTGGAATGATCCTTTTTTTGCCCTGATTTCATATTCGACCAAAAACCATTCCATAAAGCAGGCAGCCAACGCATTTTCCCGCTCTTGTATTTTTCACTCAGCAGGCTAACATAAAAAGCATCAAACCGCATTGGCATAATATTTACAATTGTAAACCCGTGGTTTTCCAAAAGTAATTTTACATCCTCTTTTGTAAAATGGTATAAATGCCTGGGCAAATCGTAACCGGCCCAAAACTCACCATATTTTTTTGCATCGTATGCATTGCAATTTGGAACAGCAATAATTAAAGTGCCCTGCGGTTTCAATATATTTTTCAATTGCTCCATCCGGGCGTTAAGATCCGAAACATGTTCAAGAACATGCCACATGG
>JBBSDG010000393.1:0-4536 GCA_038249635.1 Bacteroidales bacterium
CAGTTTCACCTCGACTTTAAGTCGGCACCGCTGGTTTTAACAGGAAGTAAAAAGATTTCCATCAAAATAAAATCGGATAAGGCGATGGAAATCAATGTAAAGCCGGATTATGGCGCTGCCGGAAGCGATTGGCTGAAAGCCAGCATTACCGGGGATAATCAGTGGGCGGTTTATACATTCGACATGACGGCCAAAGGAAACCTCGAAAACATCTGGATCTATTGTGAAGGAGGCCGCTTAACACCAAACACAGCAACCGTTTACTTTGATGATTTTGTGGTTTGCCCCAGTTCCAAAGGCGATCTTTTAAAAACGATAAATATTGCAGAACTCCTTAATACCAATTCCCCCGAAGGAAGCGGCGAAGGGCTATTTCCGATGGATGCAAAAGCCACCTATACTACTGCCATTTCAACGGCCAAGGCAGTAACTGAAAATCCAACATCAACAGAAATCGCATACAATAATGCGATATCCACTTTGCAGACAGCTATGACTGTTTTCGAAAGCTCTGTAAAAGCTACTACAACCCTTGCTATTGTTGATACTAAGGCAACTAAAGCAACGAAGTACCTGTTGGAAAACCTGTCTTTTCTCTCCAAAAATTATGTTCTTTTCGGAATGCACGACGCTACCTCTTACGGAATTAATGCCGGCGGAACCAGTTGGTATGACGATGGCACTGGCTCAAAATCAGATCCGAAGGTATTGGTAGGCTCACATCCTGCCGTATTCAGTCTCGATTTTACTGATGCTATTGAAAAAGGAAATGTTGAAAAAACCCAAAATCTAATCAAACAGGCTTATAATGAAGGCGGAATTATTACCATGTGCTGGCATCAGGACCGGATAGATGGCTCCGGCGATGCCTGGAAAATTACACCATCAATCGTCAGTACAATGTTGCCTGGCGGAATCAATAATGCAAAATTCAATGCGAAGTTGGATAAAATGGCTGATTTTGCCAATACTCTCCGGAATGATAAAGGAGAAGCTATTCCGTTTATTTTCAGACCATGGCACGAGCATAACGGTAGCTGGTTCTGGTGGGGAAAAGGGAATTGCACAACTTCGGATTACATCACATTGTGGAAATATACAGTGGACTATCTAAAAAATACCAAAAATGTCCACAGTATTATTTATGCGTTTTCGCCTGATGGCCAGCAATTCAATACAAAAGCCGAATATTTTGCTATTTATCCCGGCGATAGTTATGTGGATATTTTCGGCCTTGACTTTTATTTCGGCGCCGGCGACCTGAGTGAAGTAAATAAATTTACAGCTCGCATCACCTGGATTTCAGAATATGCAACTGAAAAAAATAAGCTTTCGGCGCTTACCGAAGCAGGCGACCGCCTGGGCTGGGGTGCCAATGGTGCGCCAGATGCATTGAAAATTCCTAATTGGTACACACGCTGCATCCTCGCACCTATCAAAACCAACGAAACCACAAAAAAGATCGCCTATTTCGCTACCTGGCGCAATGCAAATCCAGCCCATCATTTTGTGCCTTATCCCGGTCATGCCGCCGTTCCTGATTTCCAGGCATTTTATGATGATCCTTTCACCATGTTCCTGAACGACTTACCGGATGTATATACAAAGCCACTACAAACAGGAGTTGAAAAACCCAAACCTGCTGACGGAACTTCAGGATTCAGGATATATCAAAATCCGACTTCCGGGCAATTGGACCTGGAAAGTGTAAATACGATGAAATCCGTTGCGGTTATTGATATGACAGGTCAAAAGAAATTGAATTACAATTCATTGAATTCAAAATCAGTACAACTAAACACCGGCAATTTAAAGCCAGGTGTTTATGCCGTTGTCCTTGAACTTGGAAATAACACCCGGGCGAGTCGAAAAATAGTGATACGGTAACAACAAAATTTTGAGGGAATATTGTATTGCCACTTTCTTTTTGCCGACAATCATGAAAATAGTTCTATTAGCAGGCAAGGTTTCATCAATGGAAATGAAGAAGTGTATTGCGAATAAGACAAGGAGGAATCCAATGATCGGAATGACCCGGATTTAATTGTCAAAAGGAGCAATTCAGTCAAATATCATCCGGAATCAGGCAAGCCAGATAATGCCAAAAGAGTGCCTTCCCAGAGGAATTTTTTCCATGCTAAAAAAATGTAAAGTCTAACTATGAAATCAACCATCAGATTAATCAGAATAACTCAACTACTTTCAGTTTTCTTCATTTTTTCTTGTATCACCGCTAATGCCCAGCTCAAACTTATTGCACCTAACAATGCAGCCGTTACATCCAATAATATGCCCACTTTAAGTTGGACAGGTGTTTCCTGTGATCAGTATGAGCTTTGGGTTGATGGCATTCTGATGGACAAAATCAATCCAGCGGTGAATTCCTGCGTACCCTTCCCTCTTTCATTCGGCACACACAACTGGTATGTGGTAGCCGTTAACGGCGAAAAAAAGACAAAAAGCAATCAGCATACAATAACTATTGATGATGCCCCGCTGGCTGAAGTTCCTCAGGGCGCATTGCTTTTACGTCAAAACTGGAAGGTGCAATCATCAGTTCAGGCCGGTAGGGATGGAAGTAAGCTTTCAACCCCTGTCACGATTACAAAAGGCTGGGCCACAACCAGCTTGCCGGCCACGGTTCTCACGGCGTTGGTTCGTAATGGAATTTATCCGAACCCGTATTTCGGGAAAAACAATATGCTGATTCCCGACGCCAGCGACGAATACAATTCAGATTACGATCTGCTTAAATTCAGCCATATTCCCAATACTAATCCCTGGAAAAATCCTTATTGGTACAGAAATGAATTTACAATTCCTGCCAACTTTAAAGGCAAAATGATCTGGCTCAATTTTGGTGAAATAAATTACAAAGCCGAAGTGTGGCTTAATGGAAAGAAAATTGCCGATACGGCGCAAATGATCGGGATGGAACGTATTTTCAGGTTTGATATTTCAAAATTCGCAAAACCGGGTTCACTTAATACCATTGCAGTTGCCATTTATCCGCCAAACCATCCGGGCAAACCGGCACCAGAGCCTTTAACACCTTTTGCTGATCCGGGTCAGAATATGGCCGATGGTGTTATCAGCCGGGATTATACTAAATGGGATGTTATGGGCTGGGATTGGCAACCCGCTGTCCGTGACCGCGATATGGGAATTACCGAAGATGTTTTTATTACTGCAACTAACGCACTCGAAATTACAGATTTGTATGTAAGCTCTGATTTGAAATTGCCCGATACAACAATGGCTGATGTTACCATATCTGCAGATTTGGTAAATCATTCAAATACCGGGATTAAAACCATCCTGAAAGGTTCCATTTCTATTGGAAATGAAATATTAAGCTTCCAGTTTCCTGTAACACTTAAAGCCAATGAAACAAGGGAAATACTCTTTGATAAAACCAATGTTCCCAAACTCAGCCTGAAAAATCCAAAACTCTGGTGGCCTGCGGGGTATGGCAAACAAAATCTTTACAGCGTAAAACTAGCCATCGAAACTACTGCTGGCATAAATGCGTCGGCTGAAACCTTTCTGGGTATTCGTAAAATGGAAACTTATATCGGTTCTGCTGAGCGCGAATTTAAAATCAATGGCCGCAAAATATACATGCGTGGCGGCAATTGGGTGATTGATATGATGCTGAACTGGAATGCTGAGCGTTACGAAGAAGAAATATTGCTCACCTGCAATGCAAACCTCAATATTATCCGCGTTTGGGGACCAACCGGCGTTGCTCCGAAAGCGTTGTATGATGCTGCCGATAAATATGGTATTTTGCTGTGGCAGGATTTCCTGAACGATTTCTGGGGAACGTTTAAAAATACCCCCGGATTCCAGCCTGAGATTTCACTTTTCGAAAAAGCCACCATCGGGATTGTAAAAAAATACCGGAATCACCCTTCGCTGATTATATGGTGCGGTGGTAATGAAGGCCCGAATCCACGCGAATCGCTTATTACAGAAAATATTCTCCCAAAATATGATGCACGCGGAAACCGCTACTACCTGAAACAGTCGGATGGCGATGGCTTGCATGGCGGGGGGCCATATCACACGCTCGAACCAAAGAATTATTTTACTCATCCTAAAATGATGGGATTCAGCAGCGAAATTGGCCCAAGTGGCATTCCCGAACTTCAAAGTCTGCTGAAATTTATGCCTGATCCCGCTAAAACATGGCAACCGGGCCACTTCCCGATTAACGGTATGTGGGCCTACCACGATGCAAACGACTGGCCGGGGAATGACCCCCGCAAATTCTCCTCCTACGACAATATGGTGAGAAATTATTACGGGGCACCTGATTCCTCAGGACTGAAAGGGTTTGAAGAATACAGCTCCAAAACCCAGCTGGTAAACTACGACGTATATCGCGCCAGCATCGAAGCCATCAACCGGCAGTTATGGTCCAATGCAAGCGGCATATTGCTTTGGAAATCCAATTCCAGCTGGCCCAGTGCCACCTGGCAGGTTTACGACTGGTATCTTCAGGCTCATGCAGGTTATTACGCCACAAAAAAG
>JBBSDG010000394.1:0-4529 GCA_038249635.1 Bacteroidales bacterium
ACTTGCTAATCCACAGCATACTTTCAGTACGCCCGGAACCTATGTGATATCATTAAATGCCATTGAATTAAACAATTGCAGTACTACCAAATTTATGAGAATCACTGTTGATGCCCTTCCAAAATCGGCATTCAGCTACACCGGCGGAGCCTGCGACAGCCTTGTGAAATTTAAGGATATGACTGCGGGCATTAAAATTGTACGGTGGACATGGAAATTTGGTGATGGCAAAAGCAAAGTTGTTGATGCACCCGCAAACTCAAATGTAACTCACTATTACGCATATCCGGGAATATATGAAGCCACTCTTATCACAGAGAGCGAAGCAGGATGTTATGATACAGTTACAAATATTGTTCGCAGAACTCCATGCATCAGAGCCGCATTTGCCGTTAAATCGCCGGTTGTTTGTCAGAAACGCAGCATGCAGTTTACCGAAACCAGCGAATGCCAGGCACCTATAGCCAGTTGGCACTGGTTCTTCGGCGATGGCACCTCCGAAACTTTTACCTCGCCCCAGGCGGTAGTTCAACACACCTATGCTAAGGCAGGCAGCTACAATGTAAAAATGGTGGTAGCATCGCAAATGGTAGGCGGACTGGCCACTGATACAGCCCACAGCCAGGTGGCAGTTAATCCGGCAGCCAAAGCTGCATATGCATTTCAGGATGCCTGTTCAGGCAATAACACCGAGTTTGCCAATCTTTCGCAGAATAACAATACCACCATTAAAAGTTACCTGTGGAACTTTGGAAATTCAGGATCAGTAAGCGATACCACTGCTGCTACAAATCCTAAATACAATTATAAACTGGCAGGAGAATACAACGTTAAACTGGTTGTTACCAATACCCTCGGGTGTACCGATACCCTTGCAAAAAAGGTTACTATTTTTGCAAGTCCTGCTGCCGACTTTAACTGGAGCACCGATTGTGAAGCCAAGCCTGTGTATTTTACAGATAATTCGGAAGGTGCTTCTTCGGCCATAACCAACTGGAATTGGAAATTCAGCAGTGAAGCACAGGTTCTTGATGCTACATCAAAAAAGAGTTGCAGCGTAAGTTTTGCTCATGCAGGAACTTATGATGCCAATCTGAAAGTTACTGACCGTAACGGATGTGCCACATTGGTATCCAAGCAGATAACGATAAAACCATCTCCTGTAGCTGCCTTCAATGTTGTTGATAACTACGAAAGCAAACAGGGTCAGATTATGATCAACAACGGAACTATGAATGGCACTGACTATGAGTGGGATTTCGGTAACGGAAAAACGTCATCAGCAGATGCTCCTATAGTTACTTTTGACAGGGAAGGACATTATACTATACAACTCATTGCATGGAATGGCCCGAGCTGTGCCGACACTTTGACAATGGCTTACGATCTGATGTTCAAAGGGCTTTATGTACCCAATGCCCTGAACCCCGGAAATATGGATCCTGAGGTGGCTGTATTCAAGCCAAAAGGCGTAAACCTGAAGTCGTACCTGGTTGAAGTTTACGACAGATGGGGCATACTGCTATGGAGTTCAACAAAGATTGACAGTAAAGGATCCCCATCCGAATCATGGGATGGAACCTTACATGGAGAAGTTCTTAAAGAAGATGTATATGTTTGGAAGATCTCGGCACAGTTCAACGATGGAGAAGTATGGGATGGAACCAGTGCAGGCAATAATGAGAATATGCCACAAAAGAAATCAGGCACAGTCACTCTCATACGTTAAGTAAAGATTAAAACAAAAAAAAACAACTCTTTAAGCACTTATTTGTAACAATCAGCAAACAGGCAGCTTTATCTGGCAAATGCTAACAAATAAAGAACAACACAATGAAAACCAGCAACTCAAACAGCTTCCGGGTATTTAAAGCAATACTTTTACTTGTCTTACTATCCGTATTAGGCCAGCTCAAAGCACAGGACGCCACCTTTTCGCAGTTTTATAATAATCCCATATATTCAAACCCAGGCTATATCGGACTTAACGCTGGTATGCGTGCCCGTTTCAATTACCGTGATCAGTGGACAGGGTTACCGGTTGATTTTAAGACCTACAGCTTTTCGATGGATATGGCCGAACGCAATATTCCAGGGTCAGGTGGACTTGGATTACTGGTTTCGTCGGATAAGGCAGGAACAGGAATGATAAAGTCAAATAGCGTAGGGATAGGCACCGCAGCACGCATTCCACTATATGAGAATATGATTGCACAAATGGGGTTTATGGTTTCGTATGTACAAAAAACGGTAAACTGGGATGAATTGGTTTTCACCGATCAGCTTAATGCCCGCTACGGCAATATTTATCAATCTGCTTTTGAAGCACCTTCCTCAAATCGTGTATCTTACCCTGATTTCTCGGTGGGTGGAGTTTACCGTTTTGTTGAATCGGGTTCAATGTTTTCGAGTATTCAAGGCACATTTGGAGCTGCCGTACATCATGTTTTTACTCCCAACGAATCTTTCCTGGGACTTAATTCTCCCTTGCCACGCAAACTTGTTATCACCGGCGATCTTATACTTGATATGGATAATGGTGGCGGGCGTTCTTCCTCCTACCGTTCGTACAAAAAAAGCAGCGGCGGATTTAAATTCAATCCGGCATTTCAGTATGAGAAGCAAGCAGATTTTTCCACCTATACCTTAGGGATGAATATTCTGAAATCATCCATTTATTTTGGCGTATGGTTACGCAACCAGGATTTTAACTTTTTTGAAGCAAAGGATGCTATTTTCCAGGTGGGTTTTAACGCGCCCTGGAGTAAAAATTCGCGTGTAAAAGTAATGTACACCTATGATTATCTGATTACCGATCTTAGAACCGCAGGCCGCGCATCGCACGAAATTTCACTGGTTTTTGAATTCGATGAGTTCAGTTTGTTTGGAGGAAATTCGGGTGGATCGTTCCCCGGTAACCGTGGAAGAAATAAGAGTGCGATGGAGTGTACCCCATTCTAGATTTTAATTTTCATATTCCCTTTTTATAAAAACCTGCTTTCCTCGGCAGGTTTTTTTTTGACCTTAACCCACTTTCCTTCTCCTGAATGAGATGGGTGACTCTTGGAACGAGTTTTCAATTTATATAGAAGAGATGCAATACTAAAACTCGTACCCAAATCTTTTAAGCTGATTGGCATCTTCGCGCCAATCGCTGCTAACTTTGAGGCTGAGTTCCAGATACACTTTTTTATCAATAAAGGCTTCAATGTCTTTCCGGGCAAGGGTTCCAAGCTTTTTGATGGCTTCGCCTTTGTGTCCGAGTATAATTGCTTTCTGGGTATCGCGTTCCACGAAAATGGTTGCGCCTATTACTACAATTTCGGGTTTCTCCTTATATGAATCCACTACAACCTCGGCCGAGTATGGAATTTCCTGCTGGTATAGCAGAAATATCTTTTCGCGTATCATTTCAGAGATGAAAAACCGAAGTGGCCGATCGCTGAGTTCGTCGTCTTTCGGGAAATAAGGCTCATTTTCAGGCAATAACTTCAGGACTTCAGCCGTAATCTTATCGGTATTGTAATTCAGTTTCGCCGAAATTGGAATTATCGTGGCATCCGAAAACTTCTCCTTCCAGAATTTTATCTTTGCTTCAACCTCCGCAGGAGTAATGGTATCCACTTTATTGATCAGAAATAACAGAGGCTTTCCCGAAGCTTTTATTTTCCCGATCACTTCTTCATCGAAATTGGTTTCATTGGCTTCAGTCATATAAACAAAAACATCGGCATCCTGCAGAGCGGTATTTACAAATTTCATCATTGATTCGTGAAGCTTATAATGTGGCCTAACAATGCCCGGAGTATCAGAATATACAACCTGATAATTTTCACCATTCACAATTCCGAGGATGCGATGGCGTGTGGTTTGTGCTTTTGGAGTAATGATTGAGAGTTTCTCGCCCATCAACATATTCATCAGTGTGGACTTTCCCACGTTGGGATGCCCGATAATGTTGACAAAGCCGGCTTTATGAGTCATAAAAATAAATTTACAAAATAATTAGGATTACAAAGAAACAAAATATACTTTTGCACTCCCAATTACGACGTTCTTTTCTTACAAAAATATATTGCGGGGTGGAGCAGAGGTAGCTCGTTGGGCTCATAACCCAAAGGTCATAGGTTCGAATCCTGTCCCCGCTACTACCAAGCCTTGATGCACAGCATCAGGGCTTTTGTTTTTTAAGGGCTGTAGCAAACTTGTTTGCAAGGCAATGAAGAAACAATAAAACAACTCAGGCAAACGAAGTGAGACTTCTTTATCGCTATTTCCAATTGGGTTTGGAGTTCAATCGGAGGCTTAATCATATTTATCTTTTCAAATTTATCTTTTCAAATTCGCCTTTAGTCACTATTTTCTTCATCTCTTTTGATGCATGATTCTGGCTACATAATATTTTGATGTGCTGGAAAAGTTAATGACTCATTAGATAAATGATTTTTTAAAATAATTAGAATAGATTGATGATTTAATTCGGAAATTGAATTAGTATTTATTTTTTCGTCCTTTTCCCTTGATGGAAA
>JBBSDG010000395.1:0-4496 GCA_038249635.1 Bacteroidales bacterium
AGAACCGGCGGTTATATCCTTACAAATTACGATAAAACCAAACCGCTGACCGACAGCTCTTCCATCAGGTTAGGCATTATCAATTACCTGGAAAACGAAATGCTGACTTTGAAAGTTAATCTGAACAGCAACTTTTCTCCTAAATTAAAAGCTGAAGATAGAAACCTGCAGGAAATCATACAGTTTTTGTATATCTCGCCAAAAGAGACAAAAGTTATTTCATCCATGGTTGGCTGGGGCAAAGGTGTAGATTGGGAAAAGACCTATGGCTTTTTTGAGCGCGGGAATATTTGGACCTATGAAGAAATGCTGAAACTTTACAAGTAGTAAGTTTCAATCAAAAGTAATCAATCAGACACTATGAACACAAAACTGGTAATGACCTTAAGTGCCGCTATACTTGGCCTGGCAGGTATAGCTCTCACTTTCCTGCCTGCCGAAATATTAATCGGTCTTGCCATCAGCCCGTCGAAACCACAGGAATATCTTCTTCAAATCATAGGTGCACTTTATTTTGCTTTTGCCATGCTCAACTGGATGACCAAATCAAGCCTGATCGGTGGGATTTATAACCGCCCGGTTGCTGTTGCCAATTTCACACATTTCGTTATCGTTGCACTTGCAATGGTTAAAGGCGTTATTTCAAACCCGGGCCTGCCAGTTGGTATATTGGCAATCACTTTAATATATTCCATATTTGCGGTACTTTTCGGGATAATACTTTTCAGACACCCGATTCCGGAAAAGTCTTAAAAACACAAATAGTATTATGAAATTTAGTTAAACAAGCGTTTGGCAATCTTTCGTTAAGGTCTTACCTTTGATACGCATTAATCGTAAAATATATGGGTTTAAGTTTTCATTACAGCGGCAGTTTTAATCCCGAAGCTTCATTATCAGCCATGATTGAAGAGGTAAAAGACATAGTAGAAATCTATAAATGGAAGTATTTTATCTTTGATAATACATTTCCTCCGGGCAGTTTTGGCAAGGCCGATTATACAGACGACATTTACGGTATATGTTTTACTCCGCCCGGATGCGAAACGGTTGATTTGTGTTTTCTATCGAACGGGAAAATGAGCAGCGTTTCGCATTTGAAATTTTTCGGAAACAGCCAAAACGAAGAATACCAGAAATACCTGTATATGCTATCGGTGAAAACACAATATGCAGGTATCGAAATCCACAAACTGATCATTCACTTGTTTAAATACCTGGATGGTAAATACTTGAAGGATTTGTATGTGAACGATGAAGGCCATTACTGGGAAACCGGCGATGAGATGCTGTTGACGGAAACCTTTAAAAAATATACCGACCTGATTGAGAATTTTACTTCTTCGTTGGAGATATTTCCGATACTGCCTGGCGAAAGCTATGAAGACTATTTTAAAAGGCTGATGAATAAGATTCATTCTAAGAAAAAGAAGAAGTGAAAAATACCTGTTGGCGCAAAGCACCATTTTTTATACTTACTTGTTCTGTTTATAGGACTCAACAATCACCGATTTCCTGATGATAGGCGGAGTTCGCGAAAATGTGCTTATCTGCATCACCGGCAATATCGATCTGAAATCGATATCGAAACGCTCAAAATCCATGGATATTTAAGGCAATGAAGGTTGAAAAAAGTAAATAAAATTAAAGAAATGGGCTGGTGATTATTCCCATTTTTTGTCTTGAACCAGATTATCAAGTTTCTACCTTGGTTCATTTGAATTGAATAGGCTAACGCTTAAATTCCGTCAGGCGATTTCCTTTAATACCTGGCCTGTAATACAGTCCTGTGCCTTAAAAAACAGTACTTTTGAGTTCAATTTTCTTAAGAACTACAGTTTGCAAAAAGTATCAAACAATTCAAATTTTAAAAAAGGGGAAATGTCAAATCTAAGTCAAAAACACACAGAAACGTCAAAAAACTGGCATGCTAAGCATCTTGCAACATTAAGTCTTGGCGGTCGATTAGCAGACTCAGTCGCTAAAGGCATGGGTTCCTGGAGTTTTATTGTAGCACAAACGGTTTTGGTCGTGCTATGGATGGGATTGAACGTTATCGGCTTCATGGCGCATTGGGATGTTTACCCGTTTATATTACTCAACCTGCTTTTCTCAACCCAAGCTGCATATGCCGCACCCATTATTATGATGGCACAAAACCGGCAAAACGAAAGAGACAGGGCGCATGCAGAAGCAGATTATAAAACCAATAAAGACGCCAAGCTTGAGATTGAAGCTCTGTCGCTGATGCTGAAATCAATAGAGGTTGAAAAACTGGATAAAATCATCGAAATGCTGCAGGAGATTAGAAAGAAAGCTGAGAAATAGAAATCAGCTGCCCTTTCCATCAACTAATCAACCAGTTACTCATAACTAAGCTTTCCACAAGTTTTGTACCTTTGTGCCATTGCCTTTGCCTTTGCCATTGAATGTCTTAAAACATGATAAACCTAAATTCCAGATAAATAATATCCCTATGTTCCCAACCGTAAATCCCACCACAACAGCCGCCTGGAAAGCACTCGAAGTGTATTTCAAAACTTTTAAAGGCACGCAGATGAAAGGTATTTTTGACAATGACCCGAAGCGTTTTGAAAAGTATTCAGTAAAGTTTGAAGATATATTGGTCGATTTCTCGAAAAACATCTTTGACGATCATGCCTTAGCACTTCTTTTGAACCTCGCCAAAGAGTGTGGTCTGAAAGAGGCTATTGCAAGCCAGTTCGCAGGCGAACGGATCAATAAAACAGAAAACAGGCCGGTACTTCATACCGCCCTTCGCAACAGGACAAACACGCCGGTTCTTGTTGATGGCCTGGATGTGATGCCCGATGTTAACCGCGTGCTTGACCAGATGAAAGTGTTTTCCGAAAGCATTATTTCCGGATCATGGAAGGGCTATACCGGGAAACCGATTTCCGATATTGTAAATATTGGAATCGGCGGCTCCGACCTGGGCCCGCTGATGGTTACCGAAGCCTTGAAACACTATCAGAAAGAAAACATAAAACTGCATTTCGTTTCGAATGTAGATGGCACCCATATTGCCGAAACACTCAAACTGGTAAACCCGGAAACAACACTTTTCATTATTGCATCCAAAACATTCACTACCCAGGAAACCATGACCAATGCCGGATCGGCGCGTGATTGGTTCCTTGCTAAAGCAAAAAATACAGATTTCGTTAAGAATCACTTCGTTGCCCTTTCCACCAATGCAAAAGCCGTTGCAGCATTTGGCATCGACACCAAAAATATGTTCGAATTCTGGGACTGGGTCGGCGGCCGCTATTCGTTGTGGTCAGCTATTGGCCTTTCGATAGTTTGCGCTATAGGATATGATAATTTTGTTGAATTGCTCGAAGGCGCGCATGCCATGGACAAGCATTTCGAAAATACCGGTTTTGAGAAAAATATACCTGTAATACTGGCTCTCATAGGCTTATGGTACAACAACTTTTACGGTGCCGAAACCGAAGCCATCTTGCCTTACGACCAGTATATGCACCGTTTTGCAGCCTATTTCCAACAGGGAAATATGGAAAGTAACGGCAAATACATTGACCGCAACGGCAAAAAAGTTACTTACCAGACTGGTCCTATCATTTGGGGCGAACCCGGCACAAACGGACAACATGCATTTTACCAACTGATTCACCAGGGAACTAAAATGATCCCCTGCGATTTTATGGCGCCTGCCATCAGCCACAACCCGCTAGGCGACCATCACCCAAAACTGCTGGCAAACTTTTTTGCACAAACCGGTGCGTTGATGCTGGGCAAAACCGCAGCACAAGTCGAAACAGAATTGAAAGCTTCGGGTAAAAGCAAGTCCGAAATTGATGAATTGCTGCCATTTATGGTTTTTCAGGGAAATATTCCAACCAATTCATTCCTTTTCAAGAAACTCACACCTCGTACTCTTGGGTCACTTATAGCCATGTATGAGCAGAAAATTTTCGTCCAGGGCGTAATCTGGAACATTTACAGTTTCGACCAGTGGGGAGTTCAATTAGGTAAACAATTGGCTAACATTATACTTCCCGAACTTGAAGGCGATGCACCGGTAACCACTCTTGATGCATCCACCAACGGGTTGATCAATGAATATAAGAAGATGAGATAATTGTTTCAGAAAAATCCATTTTAATCTAACAAAAGAGCCTTGGAACAAAGTCCGGGGCTTTTTTATTTTACTCAAAAAGCCAGCCTGCTTTATTTAAATACATACTTCCGCTAAGTTGCTCAAGCATAAAAGCAGCAACATTTGCTCTGGATATTTTCGGGCTTCCTTTCAGAATAGTTTTTTCGCTTCCGTGTTTAAGATTTCCTGTTTTTGGTTCATCTGTCAACCCACCCGGCCTCACAATTGTCCATTGCAACTTACTGGCGGCAATACGTTTTTCATTGGTCGTATGGTCGGCCAAAGGTACTCGCAGTATTACATCAGTAAGAAAAAACCGCATAACCGCCCCCATAAAATAACGGCTTTCGCC
>JBBSDG010000396.1:0-4487 GCA_038249635.1 Bacteroidales bacterium
AAGTATGCTTATGGTCTTGTCTTTTATCTGCCAGGCAATGTTATCGAACTGAGTATCGCTGAATTCGAGCATATAGCTGGCAAAAGGTTCCAGGTCCATAATACGGATAATGGAATCTTTCGAATCGGGTAAAATCCTACCTCCGTTTATACGGATATTCAATCCGGCTGTTATAGGTTCATCATCATCACGATGATTATTATTATTGATATCAAGATAAGGAATTACCGTTAATCCGGCTCTGCCAACTTGAGTACGTTGGTCGGCTATTATCCTGCCATTTCCGCTTCCAAGCGCAAAACTACCCCTGGCACTCTGCGACGTAATTACATGATCCTTTGAGTATCTTGTGCTGAAGCTTGTTGCTGCAAATGAAAAATCGTATCGAAAAACCACTTCGATGCTGTTAATATTACTGCGTAAATTATTTTCCCATACCATGGAAACATTGCACTTGGACGAAAAACTGTTTTCGAGTTCCACTTTGGTGAAAATCAAATCTTTATTTGTGAAATCGTATTGAACCTGTGGTCTGAAAGCCAGTGTTTTGAAAAACCGGAATCCAAGTCCCAGATTACCATAAATGTACGGTTCATGATCTTTTATCCAGTTTGCATTTCCTGTAAAGTTAGCACTTACACCTTTAACGAATGTGGAAAGTGTAGCTTCGGCAGTTGAGTAGTTGGTTTCTTTAAGGATATTCTGAGCATACGAAAATCGGGTATAAGCCGTGAATTTTTTAATATTTACAGGAATCGAAACTCTTACTTTCCGTTCTTCAAGGTAATTGAAACTTATTGCTTTTTGTTCGTGTTCATACTTTGTATAGTCGATATCTAATACGAAATTATTTGGCAAACTATAGCTTAGCAGTGCTTTGGAGCGAACGCCGTAAGCATATTCGCCGTTGAGAAGAATATTACTGAGTACCTGTGCTGATGCGCTTACAAATGGTATTGATGGTGCAGATTTGATCGACGACAGATACTCAAAACCGCCACCGATAGTAAGGTGACGATTAATGCCAAAATTAGTCTCGGCCCGCGAAAAGTAAGTATGAGTGCTGTCCTGCAGAACAGCTCCTGCCACGGTATATTGAAATTCTCCTTTCGGCAGAAAATTGTATGGAACATTTATAATTTGTTCCTTCTGTCGTTCTTCGCCCCAGGGACCATAAAACTTAAGCTTTACATTTGATGATCCATACACCAGTGGGATATCAAATTTGTAAAAACCCTTTGCATCGGCGGTAACAAAATCAACAACTACATTATTGATATATAGTTCCACGGTCCAGCCTGGCTCAGTAAAATCAGTAATGGTAAAGCTGCCGAATGAACGGCGGAATGTTGTAGGCGTATTTGTGATCACACCTCCGATAAGCGGCGAATAAATACTCGAAATTGATCTTGAATTAATTTTGCCTATAATAACCTGCTTTACTATTTTTGTGTCGTTATTTGCCCAGCGCCAATGATACTGCTGCTGCCTTTTATCGAAATTGTTTTTCGACGAGTAATTAAGTTCGATGTTTGTTTCACCTCCCAGAACTTCGGCTCCTAATCCAAGCATTGCCCTTGTTTCGGTGGTTCCGCCGCTCACTTGTGTGGAATAAATTGACCAGTCGGCCATACCGCCTCTGAGAATATGGTATTTCCGTTTGTAAGTTGTATCAACTGTAATTTCGCCCCGCAGGCGGCTGATATTTTTACGCATTTGCTCCAAACGAAGTTCCTTTATAACAGGCAATTCGTGGTTAGTTTTTAGTTCAACGGTGAGGCTGCTGAAGTTAAAACTACAATTTAATCCAAATAATTTCCCATATTGATCAAGTCGTAAGGCTAAACTTGTGGTTTCGAGATTGAGTAATTCTTCTTCGCTGAGTTTTACCATTTTGCCATCAATAAATACGGAATGCCCCGGCTGGCTTATGATATACTTGTTGTTTTCATCCAGAAAAAATCCGCTTATAGTATCGTTAAATTCGGAAGTCTTCTGATTGATTTTCAGGCATTGGAAAATCTGGGAAACAGGAAGGTAAATCTGATCATTTTTATAGATTGCCGTTACATCATATCCGCCAATTCCCTGCACAGCCAGAAAAACAGATATTTCCTCATAATCATCCGCCGAAACCTGGGCTTTTAAAGTCAATGGATAGGAAATTCCGATCAGAAAAATAAAAAGCGTTAGAAATATTTTGTTATACACTTTTGATACCATCCGTTGTGGTAGCCTTGCTGCTTTAAAGCTTGTGGTATGAACGGATGTTGCAGGCATAAGTTACTGCTGGGCAAAAGTTATGGTAAAACTGCCAAAATAATAACCTGCAGGGGTTGCCATACTGCTGCCAACCATTAACGTACCACCGATTAGGACCTGGGTGCCGGAACTCTTTGTATTTATAAACGGAGAGGAGGGGAATGACTTATTAACAAGCAGCTTTAAAGTCCCGCCATTATTTCCAGGCAGGGTAACAAAACCCGGATTAAAAACTATGTTTATAAGGCTGCCTGGAATTGCTTGAATGTTGAAAAGTGCAGGATTATAACTATAGCCCATGTTAACAAGTATTAAATCACCGGTTGGCGTTCGTAATCCTTGCGGATCCATAATTACTGTTCCACCTACAGTCCCTTGTATAATTGCACCAAAATTCAGGTTTTGAATGGGTGTAACCTCCAACGGCCGGGGCGGTTCTTCCTGAGCAGAAGCTGAGAAGCAGAAAAATAGCAAAACCACACTGCTGAATAAAAAGCGTAAGGCGTTGCTATGAAGCATTTTATATTTAGATCTCAGTTTCATTATTTTGAAATATAAATTTTGAGCGAATTCATTCCTTGCTGCGAGCGTAATGTTAGTATATAAATACCGCCGGGAAGCTGCGTATCAATTTCGTGCAATCCATTGCCATAAAGGTTTTTTTGCAACATCACCTGGCCCAGGACATTACTGATCGTTAATCGTGATTCCATCGCAGCAGCGAGGTTTACAAAAACATTGAGTTTCCCGCTTGCTATGTTTGCATAAAAAGAGTTCTCATCATTTAATGTACTTGAAAGCGATTTGTAACTGAAAAAAAGTGCAAATCGTTTGTCGAGTGCCCCTTTTTGCAAGTTTACGCGGTAGGTTGGATTAAACCGCAGATCCTGAACCAAGCCTGTAGCCCCATCCGATAAATAAACTTTTAAGTCAAAAGGTAAGTTTTCGATGGTGGTGGCGGTAAATGTTACCCAGTTTGATTGTTCAGTTTTTATTCCAAGGGGTATTTTGGTTATGCTGTCGATCGGGTAGGGGATCGCGCTTATCGAAAGCAGATCGGATTGATTTGGAATCACATATAAGTTAGGAACACTTATATCTGTATTCATCAACTTTAGTGCATCCAGATTTGTATCAAAATTCTCTGTTGCTGATTCGTCAAAGTAAATGACGGTGGGATCCGCTTTCTTTTCATTTTCGAAAGCAGCATTAAGTCTTACAAGTGGCTGATTAAACGCCATCTCAGATTTGTGGAAAATGGGCGACAGGTTATTAACACGCACCCGGTTATCCATACCAAGGCTAGCCGACACCGGGTAAGTACCGTTGGAAACATGAATAAAAAATCCTTGCATGGATGGTATTATATTTCCTCCAGTTCCGGTAGAAACGCCATTCACGTACGAACTGTATGTTCCGGTATATTGATCAGTTGTGCCGTTGTCAAAAAAGTACAGAGCATTATCAATGTTGGTTTTGGTCCAGCCGTTTGATGAATTCCAGTCGATTGGCGAAGGGTAGGGATTGCCGGCAAGATTGAATCCTTTGGTATATTGACGGTTGTGGTTGTAAAAAGTTTGTGGTGTCAGAATATCATTAACAACTCCGGTGATATTAAAAGTTTTGGCTGCAGACACATTTCCAAAGTTTGCAGCATAGCCAGCCATCCTTAACAGTGGGTTTGGAACTGTGTCATATTTTACCCAGCCTGATGTATATATTGAAACCGCTAAAGAGTCACGGTGATTGTCTTCATCATATTTATATAGGTTGGGGAATGCTGCTCCCAGAATTATATCATCAGCAAGTTCATTAACTGTAGCTGACTGGAAAGGTGAGCTTATATATTTATATCCGAAACCTGAAGGAAGGTATCGTTGCATAGTAACATTCCCGTTCACCTTGCCAACACTTGTTCCATCAATAAGTGCAGTTTGTGTAGCGGTAGAAATCAATGTTAAGTTGCCTCCCGAACCGAGGTTACCTTTAGGTAAATATACAACACCCGTAACATTTAGTGGACCCGACAAGGATACTCCGGCCGGATTATTAATGGTTAAACCTTGAATGGTATTGCCGGCAAAAACATTAGTACCTATGGTCTGGGCTGCTGCACCTTTCATTTCAATAGTTCCGGTTGTTGCAGTAAAGGTTCCGTTATTGGTGATTGTACCAGCAATCTGGAGAGTATTGCCGGTTACGGTAACAGATGAACTATTATTAAT
>JBBSDG010000397.1:0-4463 GCA_038249635.1 Bacteroidales bacterium
GAATTTGTAGTAACTGCCACACGCACCGATAGCCGGGTATTGAACACACCGGTGCGGGTGAGCCAGATTTCGTCAAAAATGCTGAATAGCCTTCCCATGCAGAATATTGACGAGGTCTTAAAGTTTGCTCCCGGCATTAACTACAGCCGTCCGTTCGGGATATACAGCACAAAGGGAATAGTTACCATACGTGGAATGAGCGGCAAGGAACAAGGCCGTGTACTTGTTTTGCTTGATGGCGTGCCTATTAACAAATCGGATGGCGGCACGGTTGACTGGAATATGATTGATTATAATTCAGTTCAGAAAATTGAAATTACAAAAGGTGCCGGTTCTGCCGTTTATGGAGGAAATGCAATGGGCGGCACTATCAATATTATTACAAAAGTACCCGATGCGAATCGTTTCATAAAGGCATCGCTCGAATATGGAACTTACAGTACCTTTGGTAGCCGGGTTAATACGGGCGGGAAAATTAAATTGAAAACTCCGGCAAACTCATTGTATTGGTTAGCAAATATGTATGCAAAGCAAAGTGATGGTTATGTAACCCAATCCTATGCTGATGTGAGTGCCAATCCTTATATCGTGAAATCAAATATGAAAGAAGCCGGGCTGAATTTCAAAACAGGGTATTCCATTGCAAGCAAACATACCATCGAAGCTATGGTAAATTATTATAACGACAGGCGTGGAACCGGCGAAAAAGTTTACCAGCCCGAAGGCAATACTACCGACCATGATTCCTATGGTTTTATCCTGAACTACCGCGGCAGTTTTGAGAAATTCAAGTTGAATTCGTCCTTTTACAGCTTTACTGAGGATTACAAAAAAGTGAATGAATACCTCAAGGATGATTATACCTGGTACAATGTTTTGTCAACGCGTCGCGATTACGGCTGGTTTACTTCTCTCACAGCACCTTTGGGCAAATCGCAGGTTCTCACCGCTGGCTTCGATTATAAGAACGGAAGTGTGGATGCTTACGACAAATATTTTACGTCAACCGACATTGTGTATAACCAGGGCAGGATGAGTACATATGCGCTTTTTGCCCAGGACGAATTGAGTCTTCTGAATAACAAAATCCGCATATTGGCAGGATTAAGATTCGATTTGGCAAGGTTTTACGAGGGATCGTTCCGTATCGAAAATCCATCGTTGGAAACGGAATTTATGATGGGTTACCAGGTTCCGGCTATGCCCACGCAAAACTGGAATGCATTCAGCCCCAGGCTTTCGGCACAATACAGATGGAATGAAAGCGGTCGCGTATATACCTTGTATTCACATGGTTTCAGGCCATCAGTGCTCGATGATCTTTGTCGCTCAGGGCGTATAAAAGGAGGATTTAAAATTGCCAATCCTTACATCAAACCCGAATTTCTGAATAATTACGAAACCGGTTTTGACCTGAAACCAACCCTCAAATCCAGCATATCCGGCTCAATATATTATTCCAGGGGAAAAGATTTTCAGTACTATGTTAGCAATGGTCAAACCATTGACATGGGATTCGGCGACCGCCCTATTTTTGTCAGGGCCAATATCAGTAATGTTGAAATTTATGGAGCGGAAGCTGAAATCAGGTATGATATATTTCCTTCATTATCTGTTTTTACGAATTATGCTTATACACATTCCGTAATACTCAACTATACAAAAATTGCTGTAAACGATACTATTGATCTTGCGGGTAAATTTATGACCGATATTCCAAAGAATATCTTTACAGTCGGTTTCAACTGGACTACTAAATTCGTAAATAGCAGTTTGTATGCTCATTACAACAGTGCGATGTTTATTAATGATCAGAATACGGTGGATGAAAATTTACATTCCGATCAGTATCCTGCCTATACTACTGTTGATATGAAAATCTGGAAATCCTTCAAAAAACATTACAAAATCTCATTGAATATTCAAAACCTTGCGGATGTAAAATACTACGACAGTAAATATGCTGTTTGCCCCGGCAGGTTTATTACGGGTGAATTTGCTGTTAATTTCTAGTGTCTGCACACCCGCAGGGTGTCTGACACTTTCAGAATTCCGGCATCTTTAAAAAACAATTATCACCCGTAAAGTGTAAAGACACTTTTCTCTCATATCAATCAGAAATTAAACAGGTCAGATATTATATATAATAATCAATCCGAAAGTAAAGTGTACAGACACTTTTAAAGTGTGCAGACACTTTACTTTCTTAAACCACTTCAACAATGAAAAAAATCATCCTAATCCTTGCGGCAGTTTCTCTGCTATCCTTCCAAAAATTAAATGCTCAAACCAATGATTTTTACGATGATGCTGAAACTGTAAAGCTAAAAGCTCCTTCCATCGAGATACTTGGTGAAATTGCAAATCCCGGTAAATTCAACACGAAGACTTTACCACTTCATTCCGTTATCGTTAAGGAAACACTGCTTAATGATGGAAAAGACAAATTTGTCGGAGCATATCGTTACGATGGTTATTCGCTGTACGATATTCTGAATCAATCCATTCTGAAAAAGAAAAATGAAGCCGACTTCCCACCTATCATCGATTTATATGTGGAAATTGAGAATGATAAAGGAGATAAAGTAGTTCTCAGCTGGGGTGAGATATATTATCCAATCCATCGCCACGAAATTATAATTGCCACGCAGGTTGCCCGCATTGTTCCGTCAAAAACCAAAGACCTGTGGATTTTACCATCTGATTCAAGGCTTGTAGTGGCTTCCGATTTGCTTACTCTCCGTAATATCAGCAACCCGGTAAAGATTACAGTAAAATCATATTCCGGTACATATGCAATTAATAAAGGTATGAGCCCGATGTTCAGCAAAAGCTTTTCAGTTTCTGATGTTAGCAGGAAACTGGCTGAAATTGAAACTTTGCCTGCTGACTTGCTGAATCTCACTTATCCCACAGTTTTCTATGGCAGGGGACGCGGCATACACGGAACTACACCTTTTACAGGCGTTTTGTTGAAGGATCTACTAGCCAAATACATTAAAATGGATGAAAAAAATCTGAAAACAGGTTTGTATATTATTGCCGGAAAAGATGGTTATCACGCAGCGTACAGCTTCAGTGAAGTGATGAACCGTAATGATCAGAATGAATTTCTGGTAGTTCCTTTAAAAGTTGATGAGGATGGAGGCGCTTTTCAGGTTTTTCCTGCTGCTGATTTCTTTTCCGACAGGGCAATAAAGGCTGTTGAATCAATTAAAATTGTGAATATTGAAAACTAATTTTCAATGTTTGCGAGAAATGTTTAAAAAAAAAGGCAGGAAACAAGTCCTGCCTTTTTTCTTTATTCCCTATTCACAAATGGTTAAAAATCAAAAGTAATTCCCTGTGCAAGCGCAGTCTGCCCACTGAAATTAATCGTATTTGTCTGTCGTCGCATATATGCTTTCCATGCGTCCGATCCCGATTCGCGACCGCCGCCTGTATCTTTTTCACCTCCAAATGCTCCTCCTATTTCGGCTCCCGAAGTTCCTAGATTTACATTTGCAATACCGCAATCGGAACCGGTTTCGGAAAGGAATTTCTCAGATTCAACCAGATTTTCGGTAAAAATGCAGGACGATAAACCTTGTGGAACGCTGTTATTCAGTTCAATTGCTCCCTCAATAGTTTTGTATTTTATCAAATAGACTATAGGCGCAAAGGTTTCTTCCTGAACCTTTTTATAATGATTTTCGGCTTCAACAATGGCAGGAATAACATAGTTACCGGAAGCATAATTCCCGCCACTGAGTAGTTGTCCGCCGAACAGTATTTTCCCGCCTTCCTGCTGAACTTCGGCCAGTGCCTTTTTGAAATTAGCTACTGAATGTTCATCCACCAACGGGCCAATAAGAATACCTTTTTCGAGGGGATTACCGATACGGTCTGTTATGCTGCTGTAGGCTGCTTTCAGTCGATCTTTTACGGTTTCGTAAACCTTTTCATGAACAATCAGTCTTCGGGTGGAAGTGCAGCGCTGTCCGCAGGTGCCAACAGCCCCAAAAACAACTGATTGAAGTGTCATATCAAGGTCGGCATGCTCCGAAATAATAACGGCATTGTTTCCGCCCAACTCAAGAATGGTTTTTCCCAGGCGTTGACCAACAATGGAAGCCACTCTTTTGCCTACAGCGGTTGATCCGGTTACCGAGATAAGCGGGATACGCCGGTCGGCAGCAAAATTATCGCCCAATACATTTGATTTGGCAATTATCAGGTTGAATACGCCTTCGGGAACACCACATGTAACAAGAGTTTCGGAAATTATTTTCTGAACAGCGATAGCACAAAGCGGAGTTTTGGAACTCGGTTTCCAGATTACCACATCACCGGCAATGGCCGCCAGCATCGAATTCCAGCCCCACACTGCAACCGGGAAGTTGAAAGAAGTAATAATACCAACAATCCCTATCGGATGATACTGATCATACATTCGATGAAATGCACGTTCGGAATGCATGGTA
>JBBSDG010000398.1:0-4462 GCA_038249635.1 Bacteroidales bacterium
GTTCTTCTTCATACGAATCAAGCAAATCCTCAGAAGCTTTGTTGTGGATAAAATACGCCAGTTTCCAAGCGAGATTATACGAATCCTGAATGCCGGTATTCATTCCCTGAGCGCCGACCGGACTATGTATATGTGCGGCATCACCTATCAGGAAGCAACTGTTTTGCCTGAAGGTATCCGCACAGCGGGAGTGCGACCGGAATACCGAGAACCATTGAGGATTTTTTAATTCTACCCCTGCACCTGAATGCCTGCCAAAAAAAACTTTCACTTCATCGAAACTTATCTCCTCCTTACCTTGCAATTCCGGGATAAATCCATCAACGCGGCGTTTATTCCCGTCAAGCGGGAAAAATCCTGCAGTATATTTTTTTGAAAATGCAAATAATATTTCCTTCGTTGATAAAGGCAAGCGGGCTTCACAATCGGTTATAAAAAGCATTGGTTTGTGCGTAATACCCGGAAATGGAATTTTCAGTTGTGTCCGCACAAGGCTTCCATTGCCGTCGGCACCAATCAAAAACTTTGAATTTACCACTTCAATACTTCCGTCGGGCTTTTTTATTTCGGAGATGATAATTTCATTCTGCAGAGTAAAAGCTACTAATTCAGTTTTGTTTTCAACTTTATGATTATGTTCTTTCAAAAATTCTTCGAGCAGATTTTCGGTATGCCACTGCTCCAGCATTAGTAGAAACGGGAAACGGGTTAAACTTTTACCGATCTCACTGAAATCAATGGCGATGTTCTTTTGTTTATTAAAGCTGATATTTATGGTTCTGGCAATTATCCCCTTTTCTATTGCTTTTTCAGCAAGCCCCATTTGCTGAAGAATTTCCAGGGTGCGGGCATGAATAATCAGCGCGCCGGAACAAATAGTCGGGGAAGCTTTTTTATCAATGATTCGGAATGAAATATTATGCAATGCCAGTTGACATGCCATCATTAAACCCGCGGGTCCGGCACCGGCAATAAGAACATCAACAGAAGAATCAATTTTTGACACTGACAACGAGATTTATTTAAAAATTTTCACCACTACAAGATACCGGAAGGCCCATTTCCAATGAATGGAAAAGTCGTTTAACCCTGCAAGATAAAGTAGTTTCTCCAGTTCCCCGCGTTTAAATGCCCTTATTACCGAAACAGGTCCGTCATGTTTTGCCAGGTCAGATCCGTTAAGCATCCTTGTAATGAGCCACACCCCATAATAAGCAACCGGATTCCGATGCAAATCATTGATAACAATACCTTCAGCAGTATTGGCTTTCAGGCAAAGAAATAAATCATGCAACTCATTGTCGTTCAAATGATGACAAAACAAGGAACAATGTACAATATCCACATCGGAACAAGTCTGAAGATAATTTTTATAATCGCCTGCTATTCCGGTAATTTCAGGATATCCTGAGCTATGGTCTTCAAGGTATTTAATGGCATCAGGGTTTATATCCACACCGGTAAGCCTAACCTTAAACTGGTATTTCCGGGCCCACCTTGCAATATGTCTCAAAACATCGCCACTGCCGCAGCCTAAATCCACAATATGATATACCTTCTGCCGGTCAGTCATCAGCCGTTTTATTCCTTCCATGGAAATTGCATGACCACCTGTGTTCCTGTTCATGGTATCAAGTTCACCCAGGTTTTTATGAAGTAACAGTGCGGGAATATCAGGAACATCCATCAATTCCGACTGTTCTGACCGATGTTTAAACGAAGCCATTGCACACTAATGAAGCGGTTTCGATACTGATGCCTGGTCCAAATCCTATTGCCAACACATTTTCTCCATCCTTCGGTTTTTTATTAAATACTTCGTTCAAAACAAACAGGATTGTAGGCGACGACATATTCCCATAATTACGCAGCACATCAAATGAGCAACTCAGTTCGTTATTTGTCATCAGCAGTTTTCGCTGTATGGTTTCGAGTATTTTTTTACCTCCCGGATGGACAGCCCAATGCTGAATTGTGGCTTGTGTAATATCCAGTTTTGCCGATACCAGTTCCATCAATTGTTCCAGTTCTTCGCCCAGGAATTCAGGGATACCGGCATCCAGTATCATCTCAAAATTTACGGGAGTAATATTCCATCCCATTAAATCTTTTCCTCTTTTCAGAAGCAAAGGACAAAAACCGGTCAGGGTAAATCCTTTCAGATTCCTGGAAGTTGCCAATTGGTCGGAAACCATAATTACTGCTGCAGCCCCATCACCAAAAATAGTATTCGAGAGCAGGTTATCGCTGTTGCTTTTCGGCTGGAAGTGCAGTGTGCAAAGTTCGACACACACTACAAGCACCCGCGCATCAGTATCTGATTTTACAATACTGTCAGCAATTTTCAAAGCAGGGAAAGCAGCATTGCAGCCAAGGAAGTTCAGCGAGGTGCGAAAAGTATCAGCCGGCAGATCCAGTGCATGCATGAGGTCGGCATCAATACCCGGCGCAAACAAACCGGTGCAGGTAACTGTTATAAGGTGTGTGATCCCGAAATCGCGGACAGAAGTCTGAATAGAGTCAAACGCCTTTTCCACAGCCTTAACAGCTAAAGGCAATGCATTTTGTTTAAATACATTCATTCGTTCGGCCACATCGGGCAATTCGCGGGTAACCGGAAAAAGCATGCGTTCGCCTCCGGCAAAATCAGAAATTGATGAATGCCTGGTATTTATACCACTGTGGTGGAACAATACTTTAAGTTTTCGCGAAGCATCCGCATCCTGGTAAGCTTCCTGCATAAAACTCAGGATGGTATCCTGGCTCGCCGCATAATCAGGCACAGCAGTCCCGATTGAAATAATCCTGCTTGTATCAGAACCAGTTTTCATAACGATTCAGTATTAATATTAAAAAATAAAGGTTCATGATAACAGAGGTCAACATATTCATAGCCATAGTATTATCAAAATCAGCATGTTTCGTATTCTTTCTTACTTTTGCAAACCAAACGCTCAAACGATAGACAACAGGAAGCATCATTAACAAAAATATTACCATGGCAACCGGTTGATTTTTCATATTGAAGTAATAGAAAAGCAAAAAAACAGCAACCGCATACAATATACCTGAAAACACGAAAGTGCCTGTATAACCCAGCTTGTAACTTAATGAAATTACTCCGTCGTTTTTATCTGCTTCGTGCTGATAGATTTGCGTTAACGGGTAGATACTTCCTATAAACAAGCTGGAAATAATCATGCAGATAATGGAACTGAATGAAAATAATTCCGAGGTGTTAAAATTGTTTATTGCTGCCAGCGACATGAAATAAACAAAGGCACCCTGGAAGACAAACACAATGAGGAAGCCGGTTACAGGATATTTCTTCAGCCTTAAGTGCCTGTAGCTATACGCACGCGACATGATGATAAACACAAGCAAAAGCAATGAGAAATAAACAGAGATAAACAAACCGGCTAAAAGTGCCAGAATATCCATCAAAAAAGTCGCATAATAAAGTTTATCTGTTACCTTAGGCGGATTCCTGATGCCTCCAATACTAGTTTCGTCGCGATCCTGGTGACTGTTATATCCATTGCTGGATGGGAAAACCAGAATATGTAAAATCAGGAATGCTAAAATCGTCTTTGGCCAATAAACCAGGCTGGCCTGACTGAGTGCAAACAAAAATACAGGCATCAGAAAAAATGAGAATGGCAACCGAAGATGCTTTACGGTACTTTTATCGAACCATGAAACGACTGGAATGGCACGTGTTATATTCATTGGTGAGAAGATAAAATTTAAATAGGCTTTCTTTCTTCCGATTTTAAATTGCCATTTTGCTGGCAACTCAGAATATCCTATCCGAAAGGTTTTTTGTTGGTTTATGAAGGAAAAGGGCACTTCCCAAATAAGGGAACGGACTTACACGATTTCGAAAAGAAAATCTACAGTCTGCAGGCTTCAGGTCAAAGTGCTCTTAAACTCTTTATATAAACAGGTATTAGTGATTTATTGTTTTCTGCATCAGCAATTTATCTTTCATACTTTCTTACTCTTTGGGGTAAATCATATAAATCGGGGTTCGTTTTACAGTGATTGGAACCTGTTTTTCTCCCATTCAGTGAGTCAAAAGTAATTCATACAAAAGTAATAAATATTTTTAGAGGAAGCTTACGCCCGAAATTTTACAAGTTAATGGTTACAAGTTCGACTTCCGTTTCGTTGGTTACGGAGAGAAGGTTGGAAAATAACTGTGTTCGTGATACTCATTGTGCCAACCTGACAAATTTGTGAAATCCCCGCTAAACTAAATTTATTGCATATGCCGTTTTTTGAAAACTATTTTGTTGTTCTTCTTTTTTGAACACGATAATTGAAGCAACTAAATTGATGGTTTTTAGAATCAAAAGCGTTACATAATTTCGAAAAAAAATTACATGATTTACTAATTCTAATACTAATCGTACAGCAATTCAATTGATTCTCCTTAAATCCGGGATTGCAAAAAATAAAC
>JBBSDG010000399.1:0-4457 GCA_038249635.1 Bacteroidales bacterium
CGGGAAATGGTAACCGTAGCCGGCTACTTTCAAGTCGTGAATAACAGAAGCAGCTTTCAGGTCAATTTCTTCTTTTGTTTTTTCAGACAACTCAATAATCAGAACGGCTGCCGGATCTCCCTGTAGAAAAAAACGATTCTTTCGCTGCGAAATATTTGCCTTGGTTTGCTCAAGTATCACATGATCCATCAGCTCAATGGCAACCGGATTGTGTTTGAGTGCAATGATATTTCCCAGAAAAGCTTCGTCCAGCGAATTGCAATGAACACACAGCAGCGCTTTTTCTTTTGGGGGAAGCGGGGAGAGGTTCAACTTAATTTCAGTAATAAAACATAAGGTGCCTTCGGAACCGGCAATTAATTTGCAGAAGTTAAATTCTTCCTCAGTTTCAGTAAATGGTTCACTTTCAAGAAGTAAGTCAATGGCATACCCGGTATTCCGGCGATGTATGGATTTGTCGGGAAACTGAGCCCTTATTTCATCCTGGTTTGCAGTAGTTCCCAGAATACTATGTATGTTCCGGTAAACAGAACCTTCAAGAGAATCAAGTCTGCATTTCTCTTCAAACTGCACCTTCGAAAGCTTTCCAAAAACAACTTCCGAGCCATCGCTTAGCAAGGCTTTTACTTCGAGTGTATGATCGCGCGTGCTGCCGTAAACCAATGAATGTGAGCCACATGAATTATTTCCAACCATGCCGCCCATCATACAACGGTTGGAGGTTGATGTTTCCGGACCAAAAAACAAACCTGTCGGCTCAAGGATTTTATTCAGTTCATCCAGTACAATTCCAGGTTGAAGGCGAACCCAATGTTCCTCAACATTGACTTCGATTATTTTAGTAAAGTGTTTTGAAATATCGGCAACAATTCCTCCGCCCACTACCTGCCCGGCAAGCGACGTGCCGGCAGCCCTCGGTATCAGTGATGTTTTCAAGCTTCGTGCAAATGATATAAGCGTTTTTAAATCGTCAATATCTTTCGGACGAACAACTAACTGCGGCATCTGCCTGTAGGCTGAAGCATCGGTAGCATAAATCAAACGTGTGTATTCATCAGAGAATACATCGCCTTTAATCGCCGATTTTAGTTCACTGAATTTGTTGTGAGGAATTATTTTGTTTTCCATTTTATTCTTCTACCAGTTCTTTCAAAGGTTTGAAATAATATTTGTCCCATCCTTCCACAATATTGTCGAAAGCTTCATCAGGTATATTAATATGAAGCAGTTCAACATCAGTGGAGTTGCCTTCATTGTGTAACTTAATGGTAACAAGTGATTTATCATCCGAAGCAATTCCGTCTTCGTCCTCGAAATACCATTCCTGTACTATCTTTTTACCAGGCTCAATCTCAAGGTTAATCCCTGTGATATCGCCATCCCATAATGAAAACTCGGTTCCTGCCACCGGATCCATTACTGCGGATGCGCCACTCCATATCTCAATCGTCAGCGGATTGGTGAGAGCCGTGAAGATATCTTCTGCCGAAGCTTTGATATGATAATGCTTTTTAATATTTTTCATGTCAATTGATTTATTAAGTGCTTAGTAATGAATATGATATTCAGGTAAAGGAGGAAAAATTAGGCCAATCTCATTAAAAATGTATGTTTATTCCCGGTTGCAACCTGAAAACCGGCATTTGCATATAATCAACGTAACTCGAGTTTCCACTGTTAAAGGTAAAAGCCATTTCGGCATACGTAAAGTCAGCCTGGAGAAGTAAAGATACCCTTTGATCAAGTCTATATTCCAGAGAAGCACCGGTAAGAAAAGTAAACTTCGAATCATAGGCGCTTGTTTTCCAAAATGTGATTTTGCCGGCCATAAATGCATCAACACCATAAAACTGATCCGGGGTTCTTGCAGTTAAAATCCCACCCATGAGTTTAAATGTGGAGCTTATTTTCGGGCTAATTGCAACTTTGTAATATACGCCTCCCATATATGTCTTAAGCTTGTAAGGTCCTGAAAACAAACTAACGCTGTTAAATGACGGTTCATTTTGCTGATAATCCTCAGCATAATAACCGGAGGCAAACTCAAATCGATTGGCCGAAAAATCAATTCCGAAACCGATCTTTGGATTTATAAACCATGCAGCTTCGCCGCCAAAACTTTTGCCAAGCAAAGCATAACAGCCTTTTCCAAACTCATGCGATGCAAACTGACCCATGGGCAAAACCGCTCCAAACCGGATGCCAACAAATGAATTAGTATGTTGTGCCGAAGCAAAGTTTAAACTTAAACAGCTATATATGAGTATTATAATTGAACTGATAGCCTTATTCATACATTAATTTATTTTTCATCAAAAGTAATAAATAGTAACGATACTTTCAGTAGCATGCGTTTTGACTTATAGTCCGAACAAATTTGTTGCTTTAGTGCTTTTTGGAGTTTGAATCAGATTAGGGATCTTCATCCTGCTGATTAAAAAAGGCAGACCATCTCTCTGAGATTTATCTGCCTTTCAAGTTGCGGAATTATACTGCAAACGGGATAAATTTCCGCATCCATTAAGTCTCAAATTCCAAATTCCAAGGTCCAAATTCCAACTGGGATGTGGAGTCAGTCTTGGTTCTTGAGATTTGGAACTTTTGTCTTGGGTCTTTTTTTAATGCGTGATTTTATCCCACTCCAAGTATAGCTTTACCCTATTTCTTATAAAAGTCAGTACTTTCAAAAATTTTATCCGCTGATTTAGCAATAAACCCTGAATATAACTTGCCGTCAGTATCCGGATACCTGAAAGCAAATTCATAATAACAGGAGGGTATTTCAAAATCACCATCCACGAAATTCACCATCTGGAATGCTGCTTTTGTACTGGATTGTTCCAGAAGTTCTTCGGGTGTTCCTTTTACTTCACCACCGGAACTATTAAGCAGGAAACCTTTTTCCTTGACGAATTGATTTACTTTTTGAATGGTGTTAAATTTTCTGAGCGAATTGATGCTTACTGTAAAATGATTGGTAACAAAACCATATACATAAAGCCATGCGGCATATTCCGATTCCTTACGCAGCATTTCGTAGGTTTCGTAGGATGGTGGTCCCCAAACATTACCGGCAAATACAAGTTCATTGCCAAAAACCAGTTCATCAGAAACGCGCGCGGCACATTGCTTTACAACCGATTGCAATCCGCGGCTGAATTGGTCTGTCATTAACTGACTGATAAATACCCTTGGAGCATTTTTCAGTGTTTTATGCTCAAAGTGCTTGGCTGTAAGATGTTTGTCCTCAAAAATATAATATCCTTTCTGAACGTATCCGGCATCCAGAAAAGGGCGGGCAAGTACATCCACATTTATCCGGGTATCGAAGAAAGTCCGAAATGCAATATGGTCATTTTCAACTATTTCGCCTTCAGTTGTAAAATAGTCGTGAATTTTTTTTGCTTCAGGATTTTGGGTGGTATAATCAGCCCAAAGCCGATCGAAAATTTGTTGTGCTTGCATAGCTATGAGATTTAGTTCTTTCTTTTATTAACAGGAATCCAAAATATCTACCTGAAAAAAACTTGTGTATATAAAACAGTATTCACTCCGACAAGTTCAAGCAGATGCTTGTTTTCTTCGACAAATTTATCAATTTCTTCCTCCTGGTGCAATAGGCCTGTCATGCTATTTAATAATACTGTCAGATTTGGATTTCGTTTTTCCGAAAGTAAATCAATATTTACAAATTTCCCGTTCTCAACCTTGGCAGTTATAGGTAATAACCCGGATACCAAAGGAATATCTGCCCGAAAGGTATATGCAGGTGAATATCCGAAATTCCACATCCATGTTTTATACCTGGTTTCCGAAAGCTGAGCAATTTCTGCCAAATCGTAGTCAGTCATTTGATAGGATTTACTTTCGGGATAATAATTTCTTAACCAGGCAACAAAAATTTGTATAAATTGATGAATATCAATATTTTGTGGTAGGAGGGGAGCCAGGTTGCAAACATCGCTGCGCACTGATGCCATAGCTTTTCCGGTATATTCTTTCTTAGGGATCAGACTTTTCTGCAATGCATCAAGATCAGTGTCAAAAAGCAGTGTTCCATGGTGAAGCACTTTGTTGTGAAATATATGCTCAGCATGACCCGAAAACTTATGACTTCCAATGAAAAGGCTGTTTCGTTTGTTTACATTTATTTCAATTCCAAGGCTTTGCATAAATGCTGCAATTATGGAAGTAAACCGTCTGAAGTCAACCTGGTTGTTTTTATCTGTCTTATTAATAAAAGTGAAATTCACATTTCCGGTGTCATGATATACGGCACCACCGCCACTAATTCGTCTGATAACCGGAATATGATTTTCATGTACAAACGGATAGTTGATTTCCGCGAAAGCATTCTGATGCTTGCCGATAATCACCGATCGCTCATTCGTCCATATCATGCAAATATCTTCCACTGAGTGCTTTACAAAGTATTCTTCAGCAGCAATATTCAGGTA
>JBBSDG010000400.1:0-4449 GCA_038249635.1 Bacteroidales bacterium
AACCTGTTCCTTGCTTTCGGCGCGAACTTTCAATCCTGACTGAATATCGTAATATTCGGTTTCTTTCCTGTCACCTTTAGTAACCTGTACCTTGTATAATTGTTTCTGGTCTTTCTGCTCTTCGATTCCAAGCAATACAGTTTTGTATCCCAGTGAAGTGTAATACATTTCAGGGAAAATCATGGAAGCTTCCTTCATACCTGCCAGCTCATCACCTTCAATGGCTTTTGTTTCGCCACTCATGGGTGATGATGAAACACCTTTTCCTCCATTATAAACCTGTTTGGCGAATACCATTGCGCCAGAGCCAACCTGCATCAGCATTTTATCAGGAGCCTTGAAATACATATCCATTGAGATAGGCATATTCTGCATGGTAGCACCTGCATTGATGGTAGCATCTTTTATCTTTTTAAGCTTTTTGGTGCCACCTATAGCCGTAATATATTTGGCAATAACCTGATCGCCGGTAACATCTGCCGGGGCTGGCTTCAGCTTTTTATTCGGGTCGTAGATTTTTCCATCAATATCATAATAAACTATTTCGCCGCTTTTGGCAAACGTCTTTAGTTTTGGAGCCAGATCCTCCGCTTTGCCAACCACGATGAGGTAAGCGTTATCGGGGCGAATGTATTTCTGAGCAGTGAGCTGAACATCAGCAGGAGTGATGGCTGCAAGCCTTGTAAGGTAAGTTGAATAATAATCTTTCGGGAGATTATATATAGCTGTATTTATAGCAAAACTTGCTACCGTTGAAGGACTTTCGAGGGAACGTCCAAAACTACCCATCATATAATTCCGAACCATGTTTAGTTCATCATCAGGTACGACCACTGTGCGTAAACGGCTCATTTCAGCAAGGATTTCAGTAAACGAACTATCCGTAACGGGGTTGCGTACTTCGGCTGAAGCATTGAACTTACCGATCAGCTTATCCGATTGAAGGCTTGAATACGCTCCGTATGTCCATCCGTGTTTTTCGCGAAGGTTATTGAAAAGCCTGAAAGTTCCACCACCCAGTACACTATTGGTTAGCTTAACTTTAAGATCATCTGCTGAGCCTGGTTTCAGATCAACCGGATAAGTAACGCTTATTGTTGACTGAACTGCTGCAGGCCTGTCAACCAGAGCAACGGTGGCCTTTGCTGGCGCTTTAGGAGTCGGGTAGTTAAATTTTGGAACATCGCCGCGCTGCCAGTTGCCGAAATATTTTTCAACAAGCGGTTTTGCCTGCTCAAGTGTAATGTCGCCTACAATGGCGAGGTAAGCAATATTTGGTTTAAAATAAGTTTTATAGAATTCATTGCACTTATCGAGTGTGATTTTTTTAACAGACTCTTCCGAAATATTTTCACCATAAGGATGGCTGCTTCCATAAACTATCACAGAGCTTACACGCTGTGAAATGGAATTCGGATCGTTTTTGTTAGCTTCAAGACCTGACAGTGTTTGTGTACGGATTTTTTCCAGTTCTTCAGTTTTGAAATTTGCATTGAGCAAAACATCCGACATTATGCCAAGAAGTGCTTCATTATGCCTTGTAAGACAACTGGCTGAAATGCCACCGGATGAGGTATTAAGGCTTGCACCTAACATATCAACCTGTTCGTCAATCTGATCCTTTGTCCGGGTCGTGGTTCCTGTACGTATCAGCTGACCGCTGAAATCAGAATATCCTGCCATTTCACCTTCAAAAACCGGATCGTAATCCAGAACCAGTGAATATGCCAGACGTGGAATTTTATGGTTTTCGACCACAAATACTTTAAGCCCGTTGGCTAATTCGAAGGATTGGTAATCGCCGATTTTGATAGTTGGTGCCGGTCCTGCCTGTGGGCGGATGCTGCGGTCAACAACTTCTTTAACAACTGCAGGTGCAGCCGGTTTTACGGTTTTTCCTTTTTTTACCTGTGCAGCCAGCGGAAGCGTAATAACCAGGGCTGCTATAATTGATATAAATCTGTTTTTCATAATATGGCTCCTCCTTTAGTTTTTTACGGTTGGTTTGGGTAGATATGTCAGAACCACCCTGTTGGCAGGGATAAGATATTTTTGAGCAACCCGTTGTAGGTCAGCAGCAGTTACTTTCATATAGCGATCAATTTCGGTATTGATCAGGTCGCTATCTTTAAAAAATACATGGTAAGTTGCAAGGTTTTCGGCGATGCCGGCCATAGTACTGTTTCCGGTAACAAAATCATTTTCAACCTTATTACGAAGTTTCTGAAATTCAGCATCCGGAATAGGTGTAGTTTTTACTTTATCGATCTCTTCATCCATTGCTGTCTGCAGATCAGCGGGTTGAATGCCCCTGTTTACTAGGCCGAACACCAGGAATAAGGATGGATCTTCGAGCGGAAAAGGAAATGCCTGAACTGCAAGCGCTTTTTGCTGCTGATCGACAATCGATTTAATCATACGTGAGCTTTGCCCGTCAGTAAGTAATGTGGTAAGCATCGATATAGCATACGAATCGGGAGTTCCCTGGGCAGGAATGTGGTATGACATTACAACAGCCGGCAGCTGGATATTGTCATACACTGTGTCGCGCACTTCTGCGGTCTTTTCAGGTTCAACGATGGATGGCCTGTATATGGGTTTGGTCCCGCACGGAATATCGCCGAAATATTTTTCTATCAATTTCTTTGCACTTTCAGTGTCGAGATCACCGGCAATGGACAAGGTGGCATTGTTTGGCACATAATAAATGCTGTGGAATTCCAGGAATTCCTGCAAAGTGGCCCTGTTCAGATCTTCGGGGTATCCAATCGGGGTCCATTTATAAGGATGTACTTTGTATGCATTTTCCATGGTTTTTTCCATGATGGAACCGTATGGTCTGTTGTCATACGATTGTTTGCGCTCTTCTTTTACTACAGCCCGCTGGGTTTCCACACCGGTACTGTCGATGCGGAGGTGTACCAGTCGTTCCGATTCGAGCCACAGCCCAAGCTCAAGCTGGTTGCTGGGAAGCAGTTCGAAAAAATAAGTACGGTCCTGCGAAGTATTGGCGTTATTGTATCCACCGGCGGTTTGGGTGATTTTATCAAATTCGCCGCGCGGAATATTTACGGAACCTTCGAACATCAGATGCTCAAAGAAGTGTGCAAAACCAGTACGTCCAGACACTTCATTTTTCGAACCTACATGATACATGATTGAAACGGCAACAATCGGCGTGGTATTATCCTGATGAAGAATAACATGCAGGCCGTTCGGCAGGTCATATTCGGTAAATTTGATGTTGCCATGTTGCGCCATCGTGCCTGCGAAAGGGAATATGGCCAGCAACAGAATTAATAATCTGATTTTCATAAATTGGTTGTTAGATTAATAAATTGATTGTTAGATTAATAAATTGATTATAAGTTTTTTGATAGCGAAACAAGTGAAAAGAAGTGTGAGAATTTGGTTTAACCGATTCCAGTTCAATAATTATTACAAATGTATAGAAAGATTTTAAATGTGTCAAATCTCATTTCAAACCCATTACCTGGTTTCAGGAATTTGTTTTAATAATGAGGATATTTCATCAAGAAGAGTCTCAGCTTTTATTGGTTTTGACAGATAGGCATCAAAATTTTCGTTTGTAATTTGTTGATTATCTTTTAAAAGTCTATAATCAGTAAGCGCAATAACGGGTATTTTGCTTTCGGTCGTTTTTATTAGTCTTTTAAGTTCAAAACTGCTGGTAAAAGGCAATTTTAAATCGATTAGGACTATACATTTCCTAGCCAGGCAAACAGTCTTAATCTGTTCTATGGTATCATATTCTCTTGTTGTTTGCTTCAATTTAGCGCCATAAGGATTAAGCGTTTTGTTAACAAATTCAAACGTATCGGCATCATCCGTAAACATCAGGATCAGTGTATTCTTAAGGAAATTCTTTTTAAATATATTCTTATCTCCATCAGGCTGAGTGTTTAAAACGCTTAGCGGCAGAATAAAATAAAATTCTGATCCTATATTGATTTCTGACTCAACACCTATGATTCCACCCATCAGTTCCACCAGCCGTTTGGAACTGGTGAGACCTATTCCGGCACCACCGTAAAGAATATCAGGATTATCTTCAATTTTATAAAAAGGATTATAAATTTTGTCGGTCTGTGCCTTGTCAATGCCTATGCCTGTATCGGATACAAAAAACCGGACTGAATCCTGCATCATTGTATAACCGAATCTGATTTCTCCTTTTTCGGTAAATTTATACGCATTATTAAGCAAATTATTGAAAATCTGACGAAAACGTTCTTTATCTGTAAAGATTTCCAGACCATCGTGCCGGGATTTATTAACGAATTCGAATTTAACTTGTTTGGTATTAATGCCTTCATAATGTGTATCAAGCTTGTTTAGAACTTCATTAACATTAAATGTGGACTTTGATAACACCAGTTGGTTAGTTTCTATTTTTGACACATCAAGTATCTCATTCAGGATGGTACA
>JBBSDG010000401.1:0-4440 GCA_038249635.1 Bacteroidales bacterium
GACAACCTGCCCTGGTTCTTGTAAACGATACCAATTTCGCTGTAACATTCCGATAATCCATCCGGATCACCCGTCTCTTCCGCTATGGCCAGCGCGGCAAAATAATTCTCCAGTGCTTTCGCATAATCGCTTCGGTAGAAATACTCAATTCCAAATTCAATAAAAACCCGCTGTTCTAACAGCCTGAACTTTTGATATAAGGCATCATCATTAGTGCCTTTTTGATATTTATTTAAGTTTTCATGAATAATTACCAACGCCTTCTGATAATAAAACATCAGAGAATCGGTAGGGCCGTCAATAAACCGATTGCCCTGCTCGAAGAGTTGAAGTACTTTGGTGGTGTCGTGCACATTTGTCTGTGCCGAAGTTATCCGAAAAACGGACATCAGCAAAATCAAAATGAGGGAATATAATCTGAAAGCACGCATAGGCATTTGCTTTAGACAAATATACGCATTTGAATGTAATCATAGCAACCTAAAATATTAAGTTGGCAATCGAGCCTTAGGCAATCGCCAATCGGCATTCCAAAATCTGAAATCTGCAACCCGCCTGACCGACAAATGATAGTTTCTCATTTAATCTTGCGTTGGTCAGTCGGGCAGGTCTGCATTCCGAAATCAGCAATCTGAAATCGGCAACACTCAACATTGCTTAGGTTTAATTCAACTCCTTAATTATTGCCTTTACAATATTCTCTGCCCCTTCGGCAATCTGAACAATGTTTGCATCAAGCATATAGCAGGGCGTAGTAAAAATGGCCTGATGTGGATCACGGATTACCTGCCCATGGATGGTGTTGATGTGTTTTGCTCCTGTTTTTTCAACTGCGTCGGCATCATTTTTATCAGCGCCAATGGTTATTTCAACATTGCCGAGTATCCTGGCCAGGAGCACGGGTGAAATGCACAATGCCCCGATGGGTTTTTGAAGGGAGACCATGTCTTTAATGGCTTTTTCAACATCCGCATTTACACTGCAATCGGGTCCGTCAAATGCCCAGGTGCACAAATTTTTGGCCACACCAAAGCCTCCGGGGAAAATCAAAGCATCAAAATCGCGGGCATTAAAGGTGTTTAAATTGCTGATTTTACCGCGTGCAATGCGAGCTGCTTCAACCAAAACGTTGCGGGTTTCGTTCATCTCTTTTCCTGTAAGATGGTTAACAACATGATGTTGAGGTATATTCGGCGCAAATAAGGTATATTCCGCACCTTGCTTTTGAATGGCCAACAAGGTAAGGGTAGCTTCGTGAATTTCAGCCCCGTCAAAAACGCCGCATCCGGCAAGCACTACTGCAATTTTTTTCATGGTAATATCTTTTAGATTTTTGAATACAATGTTTTGAGGGAAAGTTAAACCGAGATCAGCGCACTCATTATTTACTGTTCCCGTGTAAGACTAAATGCAAAAATATCCATAAAAAGGCTGGTAACTTTTAGGCCAGCCTTTTCATTTTAAAAAAGCAAGGACTGCTATACACAATTCCCTGGAAATTTAGTTTCAATTGCTATTGCATCAGCAGCTTGGCGCTGAAATGATGATATTGTCCGTTTAGTCTGAGGAGTAATAATCCTGATGATACAGGCAAATCATTGCGGTTTAAATTTAGTTCTTGCTTTCCGGCATCCAGGGAATAACCCCGACTGTATAACAAACGTCCTTCGGCATCAATAAGTTCAGGAAATTTTTCGAGCAACCTTTGTTGAAAGCCCGGATGCACCTCGTTGAACGAAAGTTCAAATTCTTTCCAGGCATTGGGCGACAACTCCTGTTTCAGCTCCATTTGCAGGTTGTGAATGGTTGCCGATGAAACATCCGATTTCTTGAGCAGTTCCAGTTCAGATATAAGTTTTTCGAGCAGATGGTTTTTCTGATTGATTAACATGATTTTGGATGTCAGTTCACGATCCTTTCCGCCTATATCCTCACTCAGTTTTTCAATTTTCTGATCATTTGCCCATTTTACCCTTCCGGCTTCTTTTTTGGCTTGCAAATTCTTTTTATAAATAAGCCAAACAAGGGCAATGCTTAAAGCAAGGCATATTCCAAGAAGCAGTACCAATAAATTCTTGTTTCGGATAGCCTAAATCTGCAATAAACTGTTTTGCGCCAGCATTAGGTTTTCATTTTTAAGCCTCGACTGAACAAATCCTGCTTCAATTTCCTCAATGCTTCTGTTTTTCTCAACCGAAAAAATACTGTCTTTTAAAAACATCGCACTGTTAAGGTGTATTAATGCTTTGGCGGGATCGCCTTTCTTTTCATAACAATCGGCCAGGCATTTGTTTGCCAGCAACAAAGTTTTGAGTGCACCTACTTCATGTGCAAGCTTTTCACCAGCCTGGGCATGAAATATGGCTTCGGTAAAGAAACCAGCAGCTAGTTCGGTTTCAGCTAATTCAATTAGTGCTTCAGCTTCCTCAGCCCTGGCACCCGTTTCTTTGTAAAGAGCGGCTGATTTTTTATGATATCCGATAGAAATTTCCAATGCTCATTTTTCCTTGTGAAGTTTCCCGTATTGCGCAAAACATGATGCAATATTTGATTTATCACCGGCCTTCTCTGCCAATTTGGTGGCATCGTCGAGAAATTGCACTGCGTTTTCGAAATCTTTCAACTCAGTATAAACATCGGCCAGATTTTTATACCTGATAATCAGCCGGTAATCATCCTGCTTTACTTTCGGGAAATTGAGCGATTTATTATAATATTCCAGGGCTCCAGATATAAATTGCCGATATTATTAAGACAGTCAGAGGCAGCAAGTTCATCGTTCAGTTTGTTGAATTCTGTAATGGCTTTCTGATACGATGCCATAGCTTTGGGAAAATCGCCTTGCTTACGATACACATTTCCGAGGTTGTTGTAACAATACGCCACTTCATTTTTCATCCCGCCATGGGTTGCAACAGTTAAAGCTTTGTTGTAGCAAAGTATGGCATCGGCGAAATTGCCGCTTTGCTTTTGTACAATTCCCATTCCCGAATAGCACCAGAATATTCCATCCTGGCTACCCGCCTTCTGATATTGGGAAAGAGCCGCTGTATATTTCAGCATCGCATCTCTGTGAAGGCTTTGCTCAAGGCATACCTCAGCAAAATAAAAAAGGCAGTCGCCATTGTAATAGGGTTCATTAAGGCGGAGTGCATACTGATATGCCGCCTCGTAATTCGCAAGGGCTTGCTTGTATTCCACTTTTTGATAATAAAACAGCCCGAGGCCAAGATAGCCTTTAACCAGAAACCGCAGCAGTGGTTTTTGCTGAGAGAATTTCATGCCAGGTTTCAGCTTATCCATCGCCAACTGAATTGCCCTATTGTAGAGAAACACCGACGAATCAGATGATGTTTCAGCCGCTTTTTGCAGATATGAAGCAATAACTGCTATATAATGATGAAGCCGAAAAGAGAGTATCTGGCAAGTAATGTTGCCAATAATTAATATTTCTTCTGATTCTTTGCTTGTATATTCCTTTATATCCGGATGATAGGTATCTCTTAAATTTTTAACAGCAATATTCCCGCTCAGGAATTCAACAGGATCAACACCTGAATTTTTAGATTTGGCCTGGAATGGATTTGATGATTCCATCACCGGCTGACAGGTACTTCGGTTTTCGGCTGAAGCAAGACTCCCTTCCCCTGAATTTTGACTATATGCCATCAAACTGATAAAAGAATAAAGAATCAATATGCTTAGTTTTTTCATGTACTTAAGTATTTAGTTCGTCCGACTCATTTTTGAGACTATTTCCGGCTCAAACCGGGATGAAATTTCAAAACAGGAAAAGAAGGCTATTATTCCAATTAATCCATCCAAACTATTTATTATCCACAATTTTTATATCCTTCGGAACATCAAACCTGTCTGCCGGTAATTCCGGGTTTTCAACGAATTTTTCAGCCACTAATTTCATTTTCATTGAGCCCATATCGGTATCAACTCTAAGTGCTACTCCCTTATAAACCAGGAAACTACCTTTCATCTTCATTTTAGTATAGTCAATGCTCATTTTCTCGCAGGTTTTGCCGAGGTATTCTTCGGTACCTTCTTTTTTAAGGTTCATATCCTTAACCATTTGTTCGCTCAGGTTTTCAAAATCGATATCCGGAGATTTACCGCTGATTTTTGTTCCGGTTTTCTTTTCAAGGTCAAGAGTGTAGATAAAACCATCTTTAGTAATGGTAACCGTATGAATTTTTACGCCCATCATTTCTGCTTCCATATCAGTAGCTTCTTTTTGACCATAATCGTCGAAAGTAAGCGTCTGTTTCATATCCATTCCCATCACCTGGGTTTTATATTCGACGATGCCCGATTTAATGGCATACCTTCCTTTGGGAGTTGCAGTTTCGGTTGTTGCAGGGTTTTCAGATGAAGCAGCAGTTTCGGATGTTTTGCTTTTGCAGGAATAAAGCATGAGGATATAGGCCA
>JBBSDG010000402.1:0-4418 GCA_038249635.1 Bacteroidales bacterium
CTGATTTCGATGGTTTGCTTCCGGATTCTATGCAGGTTCTGGGTTCGCATCAGTTGGTTGTCAGGTTGTCGAATTCTCCTTTGTTAAGATGGTTATTGAAAATACTATCGTTGATTACAAATGAAGCATTGTTCTCACAAAAAGTTCCGGTTTGATCGGTGCGGCTTACAGTCAGGCTTATGATTAATTGGGTGCCCGGGAAAATATCAAGCTTCTGGAAATTCAAACCTACCTTTATTTCATTGAATTCCAGGACTCTGCCATCGGCAGTTGTTATTTTCCAGGAATATTTTCCGGCATTCTGTTCCTTGGCAGTCAGCGTTAATAATGTCGGGAATACTGCCACCGGCGAGGTGTTGCGTGTGAGATTCATTGTAAATCCGGCATCTACAAACAAGAGGGTGATGGTAACATTCACCTGTTTCCCGTTTATCATATAAGAAACATGAAAGTCGGTGGTTTGGCTGATTTCGGTTGATGATGGCAACAGATCAAGGGTGGCATCTCTCATTTTTATTCCGTCGTTACTCAATACCTGTACTACATCGGAAGTCGTTAAATTTGGCTCAAGCCTGACTCGCTTAATATTACTACAGAAGATGAGAATCCTGTCTTCAGCCTGCTTTTCGATCACCCGGCTGAATTCCGACGGGCATTGGCCATTGGTTTCTCTTAACAAAATGGTATGAGGAAGCGATTCAACTTTAAATTTGAGTGTGCCGGGATCGGGTTTTTCGGAAAAGGTTTTGCCATCCAGTAACCATTCATATTTGGTTTTTTCATTTATCCCTGTGGATGTATTTTTCAAGCCAACAACCATTTCGCCGCCGTCCGTTTTTGCCTCAAATGTGAAATTTGCTACAGGCGTTTCAAAAACTTCAACTACAGTTGTTGCCGACTTTCCGTTAGCCGTATAAGTAAGTTTAACTATGCCCGGAGTTTTAACAGCAGCAGGAATAAATACGAAAGCTCCGTTAGCATTCGTCATAACTCCGTCGCCACTTACAACACCACCTTCGGGAGTTACTGTAATCAGGAATTCTGACTTGTTGTTATTGCAGAAGCTTTCCGGGTCAATTTTTATGGTAGGATCTTCTGTCGGAATCACAATATCCAGTATCGTTTCATCGGGACATGCTCCGTTCGAAACTATTAATTTTATATTCTTAACCGGGCCGGCAGTTTTGAATTCGAATGGTGATGGGTTTTCATCTTTCGAAAATGATTTTCCATCTCTGAACCATTCATAAGTAGTTGTTGCTGTTCGGCCGGTAGTTTCATTTGTAATGGCAAGAATCGTCATTGCCCCGTTCACTTGTACAACGTATGAGAACTTGGCAACCGGCGTCAAAATTACTTCCACCTGCGCCGAAGCTGTCTTCCCGTTGGCAGTGTATGTCAGAGTATGCAGTCCTGCACCGGCAGAAGCTGGTTTGAAAACAAAGCTGCCATCATTTTGAACGCTTATCCCGCTTCCTGAAACAACACCGCCTTGGGGTGTTACCGTTACCGGGAAACTTGCATTGTCGTTGCTGCAGAAACTGTTTTTCCCAATTTTAATGGTCGGTGCTTCAGCTTCCTGTGGCTTCTCAGGTAGGATGTAAGCAATAGGCGGGCAATCGCTGCAACACATATATGGGATATAAAAATCGGCAATTACCATTCCATCCGTCAGCTCGAAGTGCTTTGGTCTGGGTTCCCGGTTTATGAGATCGGTTAAATCCTTGCGTCTGTTGTCGGGCAAATCCTTGCAGTCGTCGAGGTATTGGGTGAGTACATCTTTGAACCTTACATACAGTTCCGGATCTTTATATAAAATAGATGTTTGCAGAAGCTTTGTCTGGTACGTCAGCGTATCCAGCGGCACATCGGGCTGAATCAGGTCGCGGAAACGCGAAACCATTAGGTTGCCCAGATCTTTATTTACAAAAAGAGAGTTTTTATCAATAAAACGATTCCGGCGCTCTTCGTGGTAAACCAGTATAAATGTTCCACCTCGCGGCACACCGGCTTTGTGTTCAATTCCGCCATGGTTTTTGAAATAATAGCTGAAGTTTTTGGCCAGTCGGTACTTCGCCATCCTTCGGTTGTATTCGCTTTTCAGTGCTTCGGCCTGTTCCACAAAACAGGAATTCAGTATCGTTTGCAGGTTGAAGATCAGTAAATCGAGATACAGATCCGAAGCCAGGTCCGAAACATGGGATTGGTCGTTGCTTTCAAGCTTTTGCAGGAATAAGACAGCAAAAGCGGTGAGTACCCCGATTTCCTTTTCGAGGCGGTCGTACCGGCTTTTCAATTCCGTCGTATTCAAATCTGCCAGTTCATTATTCATGACCAGTTCGAGGATGCTTTCGATGGAATCAACAAATTCGAAGGAATGGAACTGTATGGATGTTACCGGCTGATCGGTATTTATCGTTACCGGATTTTTAAACTGCCCCTTCATTGCAATATAAGTGGAACCAATGGTATTGATGCCTGGGTTGCAGAGTTTCAGCAAAGTATCGCCTTTGGTATATTGTTTCACGGCCTGGAATTCATTTACGAGAGCAGAGGTAAAAGGATGATTCGCTTTTGCCAGGACATCAGGATTAAATGAAATGGTGCTTTTTAAAGTGGATGCATCTTCAGCCGAAACTCTGGCGAAATTGGCTGCTGTAAAATTCAGTATCCGGTCGGGAATCACAAACGGCAGTTTCGCAGCAAAACAGAAGGAGTCATGAACCTTGCAGATGTATTCGGCAATCAACATGCGGTAGTTGCTTTCGAGGTCTTCGATAACACATTGTGGCTCTTCGCCTCTGACCAATGCGCCAATATAATCGGCGCTTAAAGCAGTAATATCAAAAGGCAGGTTATTCTCTACCTGTAGTGTTTTTACAAGAGTAATTGCATTGGTTATATTTTTCCCGATATGACCTTCAATCCTGAAAAAGTCGAAACGCTCAATATCGTAAAGCAGCGGATGCACCACGTTGTCGGCAGTGCAGTATTGAAATGCGTTGTATCCCAGGTTAAAGCGGTAATTGCCACGCCGGGTTTTATCGTAACTCCAGAAATGGTAAAGTTCCTGTCCGGGCTCGGTAACATTGTAATGGTATGGGATGCAGCGGTCTGACAAATCGGCTTGTCCATAGCGGCCTGGCGTTGCTTTTACGATACGGTTTTCGAAATTGCGGATAGAAATAAAATCTACTTCCGAAATCAGCAGTTTTATGCGTGTAAATAACAATCGGACTTCGGCCAGTTTGTCTTTCTGATTATTGAAAAGCGGCGAGTAAATAAAATATTCACGGTAATTGCTCTGAATTTCGGTTGAAGTGTTTTCGGTTGCTTCGCCCAGTGCAAGGTGAAGCGGGAATTTCATTTCATCGCCGCCGCAGGATGTACTTACTTCGAAAACTTTATACTTGAATTCGTAATAGGCCTTCAGTACATCATCAATAAAATCGTAGAAATACTGAATAAGTATAGGGTTGTTTTTTAAAATTTCATCCCGCAGCTTTTTGAATTGCTCAAATACATTCTCGAACGGGTTAGATGTTTCATCTTCAAGCAGGTAATAATAATGGATAAAGCAATAATTCAGCACTTCGGAAATACTTCTGAGCTTGGCATCGTCAACCAAAGTGGCAAACGCCTGCAATACCTCATCCGACGATTTCAGATCCTGAACGGGAACATTGTATCTTTTTAATTCAACATGATGAAGATCAGGCGTAACTGTAGGTTTCCCGGCCGGAACCGTTTTTTCCTGCTTCTTTTTCAACTCATCCAGGATTGCTTTTTCCACCAGCAATGCTTTTACTTCAAAATCCATGCGGCTGCCTTTGTCGTTGCAGTCGTTGGTATCGCAGTTTTTCAGGTTTTCTTCTTCAGTTTCAAGAAAAAGAACCACAGCATATTTCTGCAGGTCAACCTTTGAATTATCTGAAAACGCGACTGCATTTTGCTTTTCATCAGCCTTTAAATCTGCGAATTCAGCGGAGGTGAGCAGTTGAAAAATACCATCCTTGAAAGCTTCCCTATAAAATGGTTTAGGATAGGTTTTATCATCTTCGCATTGCTTTATAAACAATAAGTCGCCGGGGAAATTCCTTGTATTATAAGGTGCAAAATGGCTGAACGTAGTATCGCAAAACGTAAGGAGGTATCCTTGCGAACTCAGCCCGCAACCTTTTGAAACCGTTATGGAATCTTTTTCCTGAAATGAAATATCGAGCCCGCAAACTATGCCGCTGCCAATCAGCTTGATGCGTGTTAGTCGGTCGTGTTGTTCCAGATAATTGAACAGGTCGTTAAGATGCCTGTTCGTAAGCACCTGGTCGGCTTCAAATACGGGATATGATTTTGCTGTATTCATTTCAATTAGCTTTTAAAGGTTCCTAAAACTGTTTTTCCAAGCATCACGGTGTTGC
>JBBSDG010000403.1:0-4413 GCA_038249635.1 Bacteroidales bacterium
CCTACTTTATATGTGTCTATTACAAAGTCCATTTTTCTTCACTTCTAAGCATTATCTTTACTCCGGGTAAGTTCCAATTAGCGCGATAATTACCGTGAAAGTCTTTTCACTTTTCATGCAAATCAAGGCTTGAAATCATGCTTGGTTTATCGGGGAATTAACTTTTCCAGAGTGAAAAACTCTGGAAAAGTTCGTCTGGCAACAAATAAATTACAGTTTCAACCCTTGATTTGCATTATTCACTCTTCGCTTTTCACTTTTCGCTTTCTCATAACTCTTCGCTTTTCATTATTTGTCATCCTGAGCGAAGTCGAAGGGCACTTTTCGTTATTCACTGTTCACTTTCATTTAACTAAAATAACCTACTGTATATGTGTCTATTACAAAGTCCATTTTTCTTCACTTCTAAGCATTATCTTTACTCCGGGTAAGTTCCAATTAGCGCGATAATTACCGTGAAAGTCTTTTTACTTTTCATGCAAATCAAGGCTTGAAATCATGCTTGGTTTATCGGGGAATTAACTTTTCCAGAGTAAAAAACTCTGGAAAAGTTCGTCTGGCAACAAATAAATTACAGTTTCAACCCTTGATTTGCATTATTCACTCTTCGCTTTTTACTCTTCGCTTTCACTCTTCGCTTTCACTCTTCACTCATCACTCATCGCTTATCACTTTTCATTATTTGTCATCCTGAGCGAAGTCGAAGGGTACTTTTCGTTATTCACTGTTCACTTTTCACTTTTTACACTTTACTCCACCGCCATCCCTTTCAGCCTATCCAGGTTTCCTTTAAACACATTAAAATCAACGCTGCCTCTTATTCCGTCAACCTTGCCGCTTTCGCTGTGCTGCCATATTATCCAGGGAGTATTAAACTCATTGTAAAACCGGTCGTGGTCGAAATAGCCTGCAATCCAAAGCGGATAATTATCAAAACTGCCTTCGAGGTAGGTGGTAAAGAAATTAATATTGGTATAAATTATGGGTTTCACGCCGTAGTGTTTCTCAAGCCTGTCAATATATACTTTCAGGTCTTCGCAGATTCTCTGTTTCGATTTCCCGTTGCTGTATTCAATATCCACTACCGGTGGCAGATCACCGGGATTTAGTTTAACAACTGTCATAAAATTATCAGCTTGTTTCACGGCATTTCGCGAAGGATAATAAAAATGATATGCGCCGCGCAGCAAACCATTTTGGGCAGTCTGTTTCCAGTTTGTTTCAAATTTATTATCCTGTCGGGTTATTCCTTCGGTAGCTTTAATAAAAACAAACGAAATCTGTATGCCGTTCTTTTTCATTTGGCTTACTCTTTTCCAGTCAATGGTTCCCTGGTGTTTAGAAACATCAATGCCATGCACCGTATATCCTTTGGGCATTATTATTCCGAACGAAGCCACAGGCGGCGAATTTTCTGCATCACTGTTAAAAATCATATTAATCCAGTCGGGCGTTTTTAGGATCAACAGCATGATTATCAACAGAGTTCCCGGAATTAAAATTAATCGGAGAAATATATTTAAGTTTTTGGGTATTTTCATACTATTTTATCAGGCCGGATTTAGTGCAACGATGCAACCCAATTGCAAGTGTAATTCAGTTTTTATGATAGCCACCGTTTTCGTACTAAGCGAATATGCTGTAGAATCAGATTTTTCATTGTAATTTTGCTCCGGTTCGTAAAAACAGCAAATTTAGTGTTGTTAGTTGAACGTAAGAGTAAAGAATAATGTTTTATACCGAAAAATAAAATGCTTAACGACGTTGTTACCATTGAAAAGAAACATACAAATGCCGCTACGACCTTGTTCGACAGGGTTATCCGCGATCGCAAACCGAAATTTATTGTAACAATTTCGGGTGAAGTAGGCACCGGCAAATGTGAGATTGCACATGAACTGGGCCGCCTTTTAATTGAAGCCGGTATAAGTGTGAAAATATTACACCTCGACAATTATTATTATATATCGCCGCTCGAACGCCTGGAGTGGCGCAAAAAAAACGGTCTTGAAAAAATCGGGTATGATGAGTACGACTGGGATACAGTGAATCATAATATTGATGATTTTCGCATGAATAAGAAGTCGGTGATGCCTATTGTGGATTTGTTTACACAACAGGTTGACCAGTTGCACACCAATTTTAATGACATTGAAGTGCTGATTATTGCAGGCTTATATTCAATCCGTATCAACCAGAGCGATTTACGTGTTTTTATTGAGCTTACCTACGAAGACACCTGGGATGAACAGGAACTCACCCACAAGGAAGTGATTGATGACTTCAGATTAGAAGTACTGAAGCATGAACATAAAGCTGTACAATCGCTGAAACCACTTGCCGATTTCTATATTGATTTTGATACGGCGGGAGAGATTTTTCATTTGTAGATTCGGGTTTCAAGGGATTGATGCGATTGATGCGATGGATGCGATTGATGGGATTGATGGGATTGATGGGATTGATGGGATTGATGGGATTGATGGGATTGAAGAGTTTGAAGGGTTTGATGGGTTTGAAAGGTTTGAAGGGTTTCGTGCCAATGGCTATTTGTCGTTGATTTAGTTTAAAACTTCCAAATTCTTACTTTCGACCTGGATATGTTGAACGCTTGATCTATCACTCTTAACCCTGCAACTCTGTAACCCTTTAACTCTGAAACATTCAAAGACCCCTCTATACTTCGGACATCTCCCCTTTTATTAATTGTTTGGTTTTTGGAATCTGAAACACTTAAACTCTGAACCGAGCCGTAGGCGAGCTCACCAAAGGTAAACCCTAAAACCTCTCTAACTTCTCAAACTTCCCAATCCCTAAATCCCAAACCCTAAATCCTCAATTCGCTGTGAGTCAAAAATATAAGTTCCCCGAGTGGGCGCTCAACCAGGTAGTTTATGAAGTTAACCTCAGGCAATATACGCCTGGTGGTACTATTAAAGAGTTCAGGCAGCATTTGCCGCGGTTAAAGGAGCTGGGAGCCGGAATACTTTGGTTTATGCCTTTGCAGCCCATCGGAATGCTTAACAGGAAAGGTACACTCGGAAGCTATTATTCCATAAGCAATTACTGTGAGCTGGATCCGGCTAATGGTTCAATGTCTGATTTTATTGCGCTTGTGGATGAGATTCATGCTATGGGAATGTATGTAATCCTCGACTGGGTTGCGAACCACACTGCATGGGATCATCATTGGGTTAATGAATTTCCGGCCTTTTACCGCCGCAATGATATAGGCATGGTGCATCCGCCATTTCCCGATTGGGAGGATGTTATCGGGCTTGATTATGCCAACCCTGATCTGCGTTCGGAGATGATTACATCCATGATATTCTGGCTCAAAACTGCTGATATTGATGGATTTCGCTGTGATATGGCTCATCTTGTTCCAACGGTATTCTGGAACGAAGCGCGCATTGCCCTTGATGCAGTGAAACCTGTTTTTATGCTGGCCGAGGCTCAGGAGCGCGAACTGGTTGCTGAAGCCTTTGATGTGCTTTACAACTGGAATATGATGCATGTTTTTAACGATATAGCACATGGAAAGTATTCAGCCGATGAAATCCGCTGGCGGATTCCCTCCGAAATTACTGATTTTCCGGAAGGTGCTGATAACCTGATGTTTATCAGCAATCACGATGAGAATTCGTGGAATGGTTCTGAGATTGAACGACTTGGTCCGTCGTTGGAAGCCCTGGCTGTGCTGATATTCACACTTCCGGGTATGCCCATGCTGTATTCGGGTATGGAAGCAGGTAACAACCGAAGGCTTAGCTTTTTTGATAAAGATTGCATTGACTGGAAACCTGATAAGATTGCCGGACTTTACACTAAACTTGCCTATCTGCGTATGAGGAACCTGGCTATGTGGAGTTTGCAATCAAAAGGTGATTTTAAATTACTCACAACCAATCATGACGATAAAATTCTTTGTTTTAAACGCGAAAGCGGGCTTGACGAAATTCTGGTTGTTTTAAATCTGAGTGCAGAAAAGATAGACTTTAGCCTTACCGGACAAGGATACCAGGGCAGGTATAAAGATGTAATTACTGAAATGCCTGTAATTATGGGCGATACGCCATGTTTTGCACTTGAGCCCTGGGGATTCAGGCTGTTCGAAAAGTAATCGCTTTTTTTTACGGTTTATGCTGTAAAACTGCAATCATTTATTACTTTTGCAGTGTTCAATGCGGAAGTAGCTCAGTTGGTAGAGCATCAGCTTCCCAAGCTGAGGGTCGACGGTTCGAACCCGTTTTTCCGCTCCAAAATGTCATCAGTCGTTGATTGGTGACATTTTTTTTTGCTGAATTAATATTTCAATAATCATTCGGGCTAAATATTATTTTGATGTGCTGGGAAAAGAAAACACAAGTTTATATTCTATTTTTTGTTTTTTTTCTTGTTCTTTTGTCTTAA
>JBBSDG010000404.1:0-4410 GCA_038249635.1 Bacteroidales bacterium
AGTAGCTTCGTCGCCGGTAAGTGTGGCTTCTACAATTCCTTTTTCAACTACTGCATAAACCGCTTCGATGGTGTGTGCATCGTTAGCGAATGCTACTGAAATGCGTTTTTTTGGCTTGCTTTTCAGCAAATCAAACATCTGTTCTAATTTTGTAATGGCCATAATGATTATGTATTGTTATAGTGATAACACGTAAAAGATTAATATTTTCAATCTTTTCGGGCTGCAAAATTAGTTATTTCCCACTCATTTCCGAAGGTAACGTATAGTTTTATTGCTATTTAGAATATATATAAGTAAGAGGAATTTGAGATGGTTGGAGAGGTATTTTAAATCCGGATTATAGATGAGACGGAAGTCAGGAGACCGAAGTAAAAAGGCAAATTGTCAAGTTTGTAAAATACTAAAATAAATCAGGGAAATAATTGGGGTTCAAAAAATAAGATTATTATCCGAAACTGGAAAAATGCTGTCTTCGGACTTCGGACTTCCGTCTTCCAACTACTTTATAACATCACCTAAAGTCGAAGAATTTTTCAGCTTACTTCGTATAAAAATCTATCATTCTTTGGATGGCCTTTTCGCAAACCGGGCAGAATTTATCGCCTTTAAACGTCCGCATCAGGCAATCGGGCGAAGGGCGGTAAACACCTTTTGCAACATAACCGGCGCCCTCGTAAACGCCTAATGCTAAGCTTTTTTCTGACGGGGTTGGAATCGGAGTACTCGATGGAAGCATATCTTTCCACTTGGTTTCGAACTTCACCAGGGTGGTTATATTAGGTTCCCAGGGCTCGACATTCAATGGGTACATATCGTTGAAAGAGGTTGACCCGTCATCGTATTCATCAGCCAGGGCAGCGAAACCGTGACCAAATTCATGAACGAAAATTTTAGCCGATGAGGCATTGCTGTTTACCGAAGAACTGTATAAATTATAAATGGCACCACCTCCGTATTTGGTGGTATTCACAAGGATATATATCTGGTCGTAAGGCGCATTAGCTGCGAGGTTGCGGACATTCTGATTATCCGTTGTCATAAGGTATCTTTCGGAATCGAAGGTGTAAAATGAGCTGTTGAGTATGGTATTTTTCCAGATTTTTTCAGCCGGAATATCAGTACCACTTTCAGCGGATGGCGCCAGCACCGCGCGGATATTAAATTTATCGCGGTTTCGGGTATAAGGATCAAAAGTGAAAAGACCGGCCGCAAACTTATCACAATCAGCTTTAAACCTGTCCATTTCGGTTGCAGTATAGCCTTCGGGTATAATCACAATGTCAATTTTGGTAGCCGGATCGCCCGAAACCTGAACGTCGTAAACCGGGAAAACCATCTGACGTTCGTCCGAAATAAAATAATTTTTCACTTCCACTTTGTATTCAAATTTCTTTTCGTAAACCCCCAGGAAATTCCGGCTGTAAATCTCAATCCGTATATCATTCTTAGGAAACGGCATCACCGTAGTTTCGGTAAAAGTGCGGGTTGTAAGTTTGGCCTCTTCCGTAAATCGCCACTCATCAAACAAAGCGCAATACCCATGGCTGAAAATTAATTTGTTGGATTTTAAATCGAAGGCTTTAAAGTAATACTCTCCATAGTTTAATGTATCAATAAGTGTAGTGTGCGAGCCGCCCCAATAGGGTTCGGATTTCACCTGGCCGATGGAGTATATCTCCTGTTTGCTGTTGCCGGTATGATAATAATCGATGCGTAGCGACTTATTTACAAACCAATCGTCGAACGAGGCAAAAGCCTGATATGAAGCAATAAGTAAAAGTACAGGAAGGAATATCTTTTTCATTATACAAGTTGTTTTTAACAGGATCAAAAGTATAAAATGAAATGAAATATCCTGTCTTTTTTTAGCTTTATCAACGGCTTGAATGTGAATGCATTGTTTCAAAAAAATATTTTTTCAAGCCTTTTGTATAATTAACAAAATATTATTTGATTACACTGACATTTAACAGAACAAATTTACGGGTTCATATGTTAAATAATGGATACTTAATAAACCAAACACTTTCCTGCATTGCAGTCGGAAATTATAAAATATACCTGTAAATTAATTGGGATGCATCATTAGGTAGTGGGGACCAGAAACCACACATAAAGCGGGCCTGCCCTGTTCAGGCAAACTTAACAGGGGCGTTACTGAAAAGCCAGATGAGTAGGAATAAATAACAGATAAAATGAAAAAATTATTACTTTCAATAATACTGATTTCAATTGTAGTGACAGGTTTCAGCACTACTGTTACTATTGTTAACTCGGGATTTTCTTTTTCTCCCGGTGATGTAACAATAAATCTTGGCGACGATATAACTTTCGCGCTTTCGGGTTCGCACAATGCTCAGGAAGTAAGCTTCGAAACATGGACAGCTAATGAAAGTGCAGCTCTTGCAGGTGGTTTTACGGTACCTTTTGGTGGTGGAACTGTACCGGCAAATAAATTAACGACCGGTATTCACTATTATGTTTGTGTGCCGCACGCCTCAGGTGGCATGAAAGGAAAGATCACTGTTGTTAACACAACTGGTATTGCTTTAAATCCATCCTCTGAGGGTGTCTTAATTTACCCGAATCCTTCAAACGGTAATTTTCAGTTAATGTTCAATAATGCGCAGTCGGCCAAAGATTACAAACTGGAGGTTTTTAATGTGCTTGGAGCCAAAGTATATTCAAAAACTGATTTGCAATCGCAAACTACAACCAATGTTGATGCATCAGATCTCCCGAAAGGGACCTACCTGGTAAGAATTTATAACGGGAAGCAAACGTATAACCGGAAAATCATTGTACGGTAGTCTTAATACTTATCAATATTGATGCATCGGGGGCATGATTGCTTGTATCTTTGAACTGCTGAAAAGCATTGGTTACATTGGTCAGATAAATTGTAATATTCCAAGGCTAAATGCGAATAGTAAAAATGGCTTATTCAAACCCGGATCAAGGATATTAAAATGTTGTTCAATAATAGGTTTTAGCCTTCAGGGATCTGAAATTCCTGAAGGTTTCACTTTGTAAGTAGCAACATTCAATTTCATCCTTATAATCATCTCAACTTTTAAATGATTTAGTAAATGCCAGTACAGAATAAAACGAATGTTCCCGCCGAGGAACGATGGGTAAAAATTATTGCGCCTTACCGCAACGGCGACAAACTGCATAGCTGGTGGCAAATCATCAACACCTTTGTGCCTTATGTAGCTTTATGGGTGCTGATGGTGATTAGTTTAAAATACAGTTACTGGATTACTTTGCCTCTGATATTCATCTCGGCAGGCTTTCTGGTGAGGTTGTTTATTATATTTCATGATTGCGGACACGGCTCATTTTTCAGTTCGAAGCGGTTGAGTGAAACTGTAGGATTTATATTCGGTGTGCTGGCTTTTACTCCTTACCATCGTTGGCATCATGCGCATCTCGAACATCACCGTCATGTTGGGAATCTGGATAAACGCGGTTTGGGCGATGTATGGACGCTTACCGTTGACGAATACCTGGCATTGCCAAAGCGCAAACAACTGGCTTACCGGATATTTAGAAATGCTTTTGTGATGTTTGGATTGGGAGCAGGCTTGCTTTTCCTGGTCGGAAACCGTTTTACCCGTAAGGATTTCTCGCGAAAGGAGAAAATGAGCGTATATGCCACTAATGCAGCAATTGCTGTAGTTGCAACAACTCTATGTCTCACCATTGGCTGGAAAGCATACCTGCTAATACAACTGCCTGTGATGTACTTTGCCGCTATTGGTGGTGTATATCTTTTTTACCTGCAACACCAGTTCGACGGCACACATTGGTACACCGATCAGGACTGGGATTTTAAGACAGTTGCTTTATACGGAAGTTCCTATTATCATCTTCCTGGAGTGTTACAATGGTTTTCAGGAAATATCGGGTTCCACCATATTCATCACCTGAGTTCGAAAATTCCAAATTACAGGCTTGAAAAATGCCATCGCGAAAACGAACTTTTCAGCAGCATCAAGCCAATTTCATTTTGGAAAGGATTTAGATCTGTTCATCTGAAACTTTGGGATCAGAAGGCTGGAAGATTGGTAACATTTAAAGATGCAAAAATGGCAATGTCATCGTAAATATGTGATTTATAGCTTATCTGCTTCCTTCTGCCTCAGATAGGTTTTCGTTTTCTTCAACTAAGATTCTTTTAGCTCTAATACCTCAGTGGAATTCTCCTGTCAGTATAATCAGGGTATGATTCATCTTTAGATGGACATGCCTGCACTCTGAAACGTTTGTTAATACAAATCAAGGGTTGAATGTGTAGCTTATTGGTTACCGGGCGAACTCTTCCTAAGTTTTAAACTCCGGAAGAGTTATACGCCTTAATAGACCAAACATGAATTCAACCCTTGATTCTCATTGTTAATAAAT
>JBBSDG010000405.1:0-4400 GCA_038249635.1 Bacteroidales bacterium
AACGTCTCCGGAAGGTGTTTTTTATTGTGGCGATTATTTGTTGCAAGGGTCAATTAACGGCGCAATGGAAAGTGGAAGAAGAACTGCTGAAGAAATAATTAAAGGAATTTAAAAACAAATAACATCTCGCGGTAATAACAAAAAGTTTAAACACTTTAAAATAATCAACCTTGCATCAGATTAAAAAAAAAGATTTGCCTACCAAGATTTGCCCGGTGTGCCAACGCCCTTTTACATGGCGAAAGAAATGGGAAAAGGTGTGGGACGAAGTAAAATATTGTAGCAATAAATGCAAAAGAATTTAAACAAAACGAACTGTACGATTTAATTGCCTGATTCCATTTCTGGAAGTTTAAGTTCTTATTCGGGGTGTCTATCAGACTATGATATAACTAACTTTACAGCTGCAGAAATAAAAATTTATTTTAGCTTTTTTATAAAATCCTTAAACAAAGTATTATTTAATTTTGTTAATATAGGCAAATAAAAATTTAAAAAAATGGAAACACTTGGAAATGCAACATTTGAAAATTATGTAGGGCTTAACCAGGGTTTGTCTGAAATGGCTTTCCAAATGGTAGCCCATACACTAGCACTGGGATACGCAGTCATGCTGGCCAGTCTCCTCTATTTTATTCTTACGATAAAAACAGTGGCTCCCCGATTCAGGATGTCTTCAGTTTTATCGGTCGTGGTTATGGTTTCTGCATTTTTGCTGCTATTTAAGCAAGCCGATAACTGGACCAACGCTTTTGCTTTCGATATAGAAAAGGGAAAATATTTTCTTGTAGCAGGAGCAGATCTTTTTAATAATGGCTACCGTTATCTAAACTGGCTGATTGATGTCCCCATGCTTTTATTCCAGATTCTTTTCGTGGTTACCCTAACGAAAAGTAATTTCACCAGCATCAGGAATCAATTCTGGTTTTCCGGAACGGCTATGATCCTAACGGGATACATAGGACAATTCTATGAGGTTACCAGTATCCCTAAGTTCTTTATCTGGGGTGCCATATCCACTGTATTCTTCTTTCACGTTCTGTACCTCATGTATAAGGTTATTAAAGAGGGTAAGGAAGGTGCTCCTAAGAAAGCAAAAAAGGCTTTAAGTGCCATCTGGGTCTTGTTTTTGGTAACCTGGATGCTTTACCCGGGTGCTTATCTGATGCCTCATCTTCTGGGAATAGAAGGTGGTTTTTTCAATGAAATCGGAGTAGTTGGTCGTCAGATAACCTATACTATTGCGGATATTGGCTCTAAAGTAATCTATGGCGTCCTGCTAACTGTAGCTGCTCAACATTTCAGTAAAGCAGAAGGTTATGATTATAACAGCATAGACAAATAATTGCTTTTAGTGCGCAAAGAACTACTGAATGAAGGAGTCTTACGAATAGATTTTTTTGAATTCAGTTTTCTTTGCGCATTTGTTTTAAAGAAACAAACCATCAAAATCCGAACATGAAAGTCAGAAAAACCGTACAATTTGGAAAGTTTTGTCATCAGGCTGATCAAACTGGCACTGTCATTTTCTGATCAACAGTTTTAATATCGATGAGTGAGAAGTCCCTTTCTTTTATATAAATAATCAGTGTATAGAGATACTGTTCAATAAAATAAACCAAAACTATAGAATCAAATCTGACTCAATTAGCCTGATCTTCCCCCATCAGTTATTTGATATAAACCCCTGTGTTGATAAGCAAAGAACAATTTACCTTGTTGAAGAATATTTATTTTTCAGACAATATAAACTCCATAAACAAAAAATAGCTTTTCACAGAGCTGCTATGAAGTTTTATGAAAACCATCTGCGTGACAGAGGCCATGATGTAGTATTCATAGATTCTTTGAGCGACCTGAGCGATATCAGAAATCTAATACCCTATTTGGTAAAGCAAGGAGTTAAGGAACTTTATTTTTGCGAAGTAAGTGATGCCTGGATGGAACAGCGAATAAAAAACAGATGCAAAACGTAAAATATTAAAATTCAAGAATTTGAATCACCCCTTTTCTTAAATTCCAAAAAAAATATACAAACTTATTTTAACACGAAGAATCGGTTGAATCAAACCGATTTTTACAAACACCAGCGGCAAAGCAGAAATTTAATCCTCGACGATCAGCGAAAACCCATTGGCGGGAAATGGACTTACGACGATGAAAACCGTTTGAAATACCCCAAAGAAAAAACGCCCCCAAAAGTAGATTTTCCAAAACCCAATGCTTTTTATAAAGAGGCCACTGCTTGCATCGAAAAGTATTTTCCGGATAACTACGGCAAGCTGAACAGCAACTTTATTTATCCTGTTACGCATGCCGAAAGCAAATCCTGGTTGGAGGCTTTTCTCAAGACAAGGTTTTCAGAATTCGGGGCGTATGAAGATGCCATCGTTTCAAACGAAATCATTTTACATCACAGCATTTTAACACCCATGCTGAATGTCGGTTTGTTAACACCTGAGTTTATTATAGAGGAAACACTGAAGTATGCAGGCACACACGAAATTCCATTAAATTCCCTGGAAGGTTTCATCAGGCAGATAGTAGGCTGGAGAGAATTTATCAGAGCCGTATATGAATTGAAAGGCACAACTGAACGCACCCGCAATTACTGGGGTTTTACGCGAAATATCCCGGCTTCTTTCTGGAATGGAACCACAGGTATAGAGCCTATAGATAGTACGATTAAGAAAGTTTTAGAAACCGGTTATTGTCATCATATTGAACGATTGATGGTGTTGGGCAATTTTATGCTACTGTGCGAATTTGATCCCGATGAAGTGTACCGTTGGTTCATGGAACTGTTTATTGATGCCTATGATTGGGTGATAGTACCCAATGTTTACGGCATGAGCCAGTTTGCCGATGGAGGCATAATGGCCACTAAACCTCACATCAGCGGAAGCAGCTATGTATTTAAAATGAGCAATTTCAAAAAGGGTGATTGGTGTCCGGTATGGGATGCCCTGTTCTGGTATTTTATGGATAAGCAGCGTTATTTCTTTTCCTCAAATCCCCGCCTGGGAATGCTACAAAACATGTTTGACAAAATGGATGCAGCAAAAAAAGATCAGCATTTATCCATTGCAAAAAAATGGCTGCACGATTTGCATTAATAAAATGCAGAACAAGCAAATAACAGGCAAACTAATCCTTGTAATCGCCCACAGGCCACCAGCTAACATCATCAAATCCACGAACCACCTGATAGGTTTCAATTTTAATCAGGATAATTGCCAGATCGGCTGACAGCAGTGAATCAGCCAGATCGGGATTCCGTTGCACATGCACTTTCATAACTTCCTCATAATCTGACTTATCAACTTCCAGAGCATGACCATAAGCGGTTAGAGCGTAACCTGTCTGTTTGTACGAAAGGTCAGTATCTTCTCCCTGGATCAGAACTGCCACCCTGCCATTTTTCAGGAGGTTTTCGAACTTGCGGGTGTTGCGATACGTAGCAAAAATCATCTGCCGAAACTCCGCAACCGGCGTAATGGCAATCAGGCTCGCATGAGGCTGTCCCTCACCCTCCGTAGCCAAAACGGCAAGCTTACAGGTTTGAAGCACGTTTTTGATATATTCACTTATTGAAATTGGTTTGTTCATCTTCGTTGCTAACAGATTTTAAATACAAAGGTATAGAAAAGCCACCACAATGAATTTTACTTATTAAACTGGCTGTACTATATTTTGAAAGCCTGAATAAGCTATGGCAAATGAGGTATGATTCTCAAAAGAATTGAGTAAGTCGATGAATTAATTCAAAAAATAATTTGTAATTATCTCTATATAGTACGTCTAAGAAAACGGGTTTAAAAAGAGTTTTGTCCGCGTGTAACCCTTTGCTTAGGCTCCGCTTAGCAACCGGTAGGGGAAAGCTTCGCACACAGAAGATTGAGTTTGGCGAACCAAACCGAAAATTAAAAAAATGAGCATATTTATATAAAATGATGAGTTTACTTAATGACACTATATACTTTTCCATTGATAGAAAAGCACTATAAGATCAAGGCTTTAAAACACTGCCAGCGTTTCGATGCACGAAGTATATCCTCGCAATACAAGGAATGAGGCAGTTCCCAAAATCAGGCATTTGTTATTGCTGAGTATTGCTACGTAAATGCCATTCGCATATACCTCCGGCTAAGAACTGCAGGCGCATTTTTGTAAGGCCGGTTCCTTCTTTTTGAGCTTCCTCTTATGATAACTGACGGATCGATGGTTTTTGGCTTTTTATGATGATTTTAAAGGTGAAGAGCGTAATAGAAATTGTACAACAGATGTTGGCGAGGGTAAATAACACGGGCATGAACGGAACAAAACAAAGCTTCAGATGCTGTCTGGCGACCAAATAAATCTATCAAACTTTTGTTTGCGAGCCTTCCCGAGTCGTACAT
>JBBSDG010000406.1:0-4390 GCA_038249635.1 Bacteroidales bacterium
CCATCTGTACCTGTTATTGCCACAGGTGTGGGGATATACGAAATATATCTTAATGCTTTTCCAATACGGGTTGAATTAAACATGTTAAATCCAACATACGATTTTGATTTCAAACCTTTCAAAACACTCTTCAGGTCATATTCCAAAATTACATTCGTTGCTCCGGTTCTCCCTTTTTCGGTATAATAACCGTTGTCGATGATGTTACCGATCGGATTGCTTTTATAGGCTGAGGACACACCATACCAGGGCAGTCCTGAAACTGAATCAACAGCGGCATGTATTGGGAAAGCAATCGGCGGGATCGAGGTAATTTCGCCGATAACTGATCCAAATTCCTGAATGTCCAGTGCTGTATTGGTATTTCCATCTTCATTGGCAAAATCGCTGTCGTACCCATAATTGGCTGCACGCCTTAAGGTAAGACCTCCAAAAAAGTTAAACTTAAGTTTTACAAAATCATTGACTATTACATCGATATTCGAACGGGCATTCAGCCGGTTGTAATCGGCAGGTGCACCGATCTTAAAGATATCGCCCTCTCCTGAATAGCCAAGGTATGCAAAATACTGAACGGCATTGTTTCCTCCTCGCGAGGATACATTCATTTTCGTGTAGGATTTCGTGTTTTTCAACATGAGTTCCCTGAAATTAATACTTGGCGTCACTTTATTGTATGGATCATTCATATCATAACCAGCGATTTGTTCATCACTGTACAAGGCCGGCAATCCGCTGTTCGTGCGCGCCACATTGTTAAGACGAGCGTAATCACCGCCTGAAACCCATTCCGGAAAACGATCGATAGAACTGATTCCCTTTTCGAGGTTTATATTCATGATCCGGTCGTTCTTCACTCCGCGTTTGGTTTTTATAAAAATAATCCCGTTTGCTGCTTCCGAACCGTACATCGCTTTTCCGACGATATCATTTATGACAGTAACTGATTCAATCTCCTGCGGATCTATTGGCATTTGAGGAAAATCCACTTTGATATCATCAATAATGTAAAGCGGTGAAAATCCCCGCATATACATGTCCACTTTATTCGTAGAGCGATAAGCACCATTTGATTCTTCAGCACTTATTCCGGTTGCTCCTTCACGTTCTGATACATCCAATCCGGGTACCAGACCAACCAACGCGTTCCTGAGGTCATTGGAAGGATACTTTTCGAGTTGGGAACTGTTCAGTGTATTGTATGCACCAGTTGCCGTTCTTTTGTAACCGGTAGCATAAGGTAACTGGATCAGATCTTCAGCTGTCTTAAAAAGAATTGCTTTTTTCAGCACAATCGTACTTTTTGAAATCAAATTTTCAACTGTTGTTACGGTTTTCTCAAAACCATGTAAGGCAACAGATACACTTTCAGCTGGTTTTGCGCTAAAAGTAGTACGTCCGCTGGCATCTGTAATAACGTGGATCAAACCTTCGCCTACAACGACATTTGCCTTTGGTATAGCAGCTCCTTCTTCATCTGTTACCGTGATGTTGACACTCACAGTTTTTATCTTTTTCTCCTTCGTTTCCTGAGCAGAGGCAGTTCCGATAAAAACAAAACTGAGGAAAAAGATGCAGAATAAAGCATACGTACAATCTTTAATAATATATTGGTATCTCATATTTTTATTTTTCACAGTTTATTATTACCAAACCGGATTCAGGCTGGTGTCAAAATTCTTCATTTTATAGTAGTCATCTGTATCGAATGGAATGTAATACATTGCATCTTTCCAACGTGCCTGACGATTGTCAGGAAGCGGAACGCGCGTGTATTTAAATCCTGTTGGATAGGTGGAACTGACAGCAACTTTTTCAGCATCCATCGCCATTAATGTTTGTCCCATCACGATCGGAGCATCTTTCCATCTGCGGATGTCAAAATAGTGATGAAATCCTTCAAAACAAAGTTCAACAGTACGTTCAATTTTGATTTTGTCCCTGAAGATTTCTTTGCTTGCCGTGTATTTGGAAGCAAGATTTGGCAACGTTGCCCTGGTGCGGATCATGTTAATCGCATCAACTGCGGTTAAATTTGCACCCGGTGCCATTCCTGTTGGTCCGTAAGCTTCGTTTACAGCTTCAGCATAGTTCAGGTACAATTCGCCAAGACGGATGATCGGATCTGTCATATAAGGTTTGTAGCTGGTGTTTCCGCCCGATACTTCTCCAATATGTTTCTTTGTATAGTAACCGGTGTGGGTACATCCTGCATATTTTACTTCATTCCTGTGTTCCCCCCAAACAGTTCCACCTGTTGCATTGATCTGGTACCAGATCTGAGCCTTGTTCTGGTATGCTGAATAAACAATCGGTGCCTGGTTATAAATAATCGAATTATAAAAACGGGGATCACGGTTTACATAGGGATCTTGTTCCTTGTAATGACCTGCCGCTGTAGCTGCAGCCCTGTCTTCGGCAGTAATCAGTGATTCACCCCATTTTGTCTCAAATTTGTCAATCATATTTTGAGTTGGGCATTCGCCTGAGTTACCGGTTGTACGGTTACCAATTGTACCGCTTAACAGACCCTGGAGATCACCAGAAGTATTGGACAAGCCGTTCCCATAATACCAGGCAAACAATTGTTCATTGCTGTATTTAGCGAGGTAATTATCTGAATATTGCGTCATAGGCAACAGCGCATATTTACTGTCCAGTGCAAGCTGGATAGCTTCCCAGTTTGCCGCTGCTGCATCTTCCCAGTCTTTTGCGGTATTAGGGGCGTTCAGCGGGCTGGCGGCATATAGTAATGCACGCGCTTTAATAGCTTTCGCTGAATTCCCGGTTGGCCGGTCTTGTAACGGATCGGTCAGGTGACCTGATTCACCGGGTCCTGCATCGCGTCTGATTTTGCTCGTGGAGTTTACGCTTGCTTTTGTAAAACAAACAAATGCACTGTCCATATCAAGAGCTACATTTTTGTAAGCCTGACTTTTCGTTGGCCTTGGAAGGTCCCAGCCTGCAGGGTCTTCACCAATAACACGGGCTAAGTGCGGCATTGGTCCCCAATAGTTGATCAGGGTAAAATGGGCATAACCCCTGAGGAAATATGCCTGACCTTTGAAATCTTCCTTCTCATCTTCTGTCGCATCTTTTACCTTATCCACATTTGCCAACGCAATATTACAGATTCTGATTACCGAGAACATCGCCTTTTGGATCGGCCGTCTCGCCAAATCAGTGGTCATCATATTGGCGGTTGCTCCCATCTGGCCCTGTTTCCAGTCCTGGACACGGAAAAGCCTGCCTGCATCGGCAATTTCAGTCAATGCATCGAACAAGGTTTTTTGATCCCACATTGCAATATAAAGAGGATAGCCGGTCCGAATATTTACATTGCGCCAGGATGTCCCGTCAAGTGTTGTTCCACTGTAAGCTGCCTCGAAAAACAACTTGAAACTGGCTTGTTTTTCAAATACCTGGGCTTCTGTGAGACCTGCATCAGGTGCTTTATCCAGGTAATCCTCACATGAAACAAGAAAAAACAAGGACAAGAACAAAACGAGTGTCTTAATAGTATATTTTTTCATTTTTTTATTTTTTTATTTTAAAAGACAATCTTTAATCCCAATTTCAGCGTCATCAACTGCGGATAGAAACCTTGTTGGAAATCTTTGCGTTCAGGATCACCTTCTATTAATTTGGTGAACGTATAAACATTGTTTGCGGAAGCATAAACCACAAAGTTGGAAATGCCGGTTACTCTGTCGATATATGTTGAATGAATGGTATATCCTGCATAGATTTCCTTTATCCTCACATAGTCAGCGTTTCTCCAGAAACGGTCCTGGATTTTAATACCGTAACCCCTGTCTGCTTCACCACCACCCCACATCAGTAAGGCTGCATCACCGGTTCCTACATAATGCAGCGTAGAGTGATTGGCATCCTGATTGGTCGGAGTCCAGTAATCAAGCTGAGATTCATGAATACGCCACGTTCCCTTGGTAAATTCGTTTTCGTATGATTGATTAAAATCAACATATTTACCGGTATTTCCCTGGAATAACAGGCTGAAATCGAAATTTTTAAGTGTAAATCCCCCACCCATTGAGAAGGTGATCGGCGGATACAGATTACCTTTAATAGGCGCCTGGTCCATGTTATTGATCACTCCGTCAGCTGAATAATCAAGAAATTTATAATCTCCGACATTCAATCCGGTAAAAGTGATTGGAGAAGGGTTGTTCATGATATCATCAATACTGGTATAATAGCCATCGCTGGCCAATAGGGTTCCTCCGGTCTGGGCTCCCAAAGGTTTGCCGGCATCCTTCTTGTATTCAGGCGCATAAGGTAGATCATCCTTGAAAACAACCCGGTTATCGTTGTATCCAAAAACACCCCTGAAATTGTATTGAAAATTGGGGGTAACTGTTTTGTGATA
>JBBSDG010000407.1:0-4381 GCA_038249635.1 Bacteroidales bacterium
AATTCCTTGTAGCAAATAAGGTTTGCTTGCCGGAACCCTTTTGAACGCATCAGAAGGGCAACTCCTAGCAATTGAACATTCGTTGCAATTCACACAACGGTCGTGGCGAACCTGTAATTGTAAAGAACCGTTGCCAAAAGCTCCGCAGCCTTTCACACATTTGGCACAGCCAATACATAAAGGCTCATCAATGGTATATTCGTAAAACGGATCTTCAACAAATTTGCGTTTGATGGCACTGGTGGGACAAAGCTGGTTTTCAGCAGCGGTAGAAATATTTTTAGTATCAGGTTTCAGATAACCGCCGCACAAATCGCAATAGCCGCACATGGCATACACATGGGTGACTTTTACGGCTGATGGTGTCATCACACAGTTTTCGGCACAGCGACCACACTGAATGCATTTGGCGGGATCGAGCTGCCAGACGGTCTGGCTGTAAAGCAAAGCTTCGGGCAAAGTACAGCTACCCGATTTTCCGCAATTATTACAGGAAGAACCCAGTTTGCAATTACCATCTTTAACGGAACGGAAAGCCAGCACGCCGGTGGTGGCGGCCAACCCGGTTAAAATAGTACCGCGGCAAAGCATGTTCAGAAAGTCTCTTCGGTTCTGCATAGCCTTTATTTATTTGTTAGGTTCAAATATACGTATAAGCTTTTTCACCGGGTCAAGCACAAGAATACGATTTTGATTATCTACCGCGATATCGAGGCCGGTGGTTCCTTCTTCAAACTGGTCAGAACCGGCGACTACACAGCGGAATGTCCCGTCAGCATTATAAATTTTAACGCGTTCAATGCCTTTTTCGCTGGTAACAAACAAGCTGTCGTATATCATTGCAAAGTTAGAAGGATTGCAGCAACCGCAAAATCCTTCCATTGCCATGGATGCTTTGCCCCAGGATAAAAGAAGTTTTCCATCAAAGTCATATTTCTCAAAACTGTGCCTGCCAGGATTAACTACCCAGAGATTTCCCTTTTTGCTTATGGCAAGGTCAAAATAGGCACTTGGGATAATAAAACCGGGGACCCCTGTAGATGGATCTTTCAGACCAATTTTGTTGAGCAGATTTCCTTTTTTGTCAAAATGATAAACCACTTTTTGCCCGGCATCAGCGACGAAAACGTTGTTAGCGTGTACAGCAATGCTTGTTATAACTGCATCAGCACCATAGGAATTCCATTTTGCAATTTGTTTGCCACTGTTGTCCCGGATTTCTATATGATCCTGCATCCCGAGAATTAGATTGCCAATTTCATCAATTGAAATACATTGCGCTATGCCCTCGATCTTGAATTTATTTTCGGCCTTTCCGGAAGGATTAAAAATCTCAATCCCTGATTTTCCGGCAATATAAATCCTGCCGGAAGCAGCCAATGCAATTCCGTGCATTTCTTCAATACTGGTTTTGAAATGCATGGTTTCGGTATAGGCAGCCTTTGCAGTATCTCCTGTCCGAAGGTTATCCAGCTCAAATTTGTATGGATTGCTGTTGTCGGGCTTACTGAAAAAAAAGTCTTTTACCATAAAGGCAACCAGCAGAAGCAGCAAGGCTATAGCGGAAATGATGATTATCTTTTGTTTCATATTTCTTTGCTTTTTGTGAAAAGGGTTTTACATCAATTTTGAGTCGTTAATTATTCCTGTTAATCAGGTTCACAATTACTTTTATCATAGTATCGCTTTCTTCAGGTTTACTCACCGCGATCATAAGCGTCAAAGCAACCAGAGTATTGTCGGCAATCCGCTTATTCCCGTTTGTTTCGAAAAGTATTCCATTTCTTTCCAGGAAATACAGAAATAGAAAGGCGGCGATCCGCTTATTCCCGTCGGTAAATGAATGGTTTTTTGTGATGAAGTATAATAAATTTGCAGCTTTCTCCTCAATGCTTGGATATACGTCAACGCCATCGATAGTCTGATATATCGAAGCTACAGAACTCCCGAATGATTCATCTTTTTCGCGACCAAACAAATCACTGTTTCCATGTGCTTTTTTAGCCAGCATTATCTGTTTAAATGCTTCCTCATAGGTCAATTGATAGGTTGCATTTCCGGAAGTGTCTTTTATTTCAAGTGTTTGATTGTCATATTGATCCAGAATATCCAGGGCATAAGCGTAATCGGATATTATTTTCAATAGTCCGACACTTTCGTCGTTTGAAAGAGCTTTATAATTTAAAACATTGCCAAGTATTTTTACCGAATTTTGGAGCTCTTTTAATTGTTCTTTTTGTTGGCGGATTTTTAGTTCATTAATTGAAAAACCCTTTATAAGATAATCTTTCAATATCTTGTTCGCCCAAATTCTGAATTGCGTTCCCTGCTTTGATTTAATTCTATAACCAACGGAAATAATAACGTCAAGATTGTAAAAATCAACCTTATATACTTTTCCATCACTGGCAGTTGTTGCATATTTTGCAACAACTGAAATTCTTTCTAATTCTCTTTCCTTAAATAAATTGCTTAAATGTCTGGATATAACCGATTTATCGCGCTGAAATAATTCAGTTAATTGTGCCAGACTCAACCAGACAGTATCTTTTTCCAATCGGACAGATATTGCAGTTTCTCCGCTTTCGGTTTTATATATTTCGATATTTGAGTCTGTCATTTTTTTTATTTAGCTCTTACATCCAGACAAATCAATGTTTTCGAATCTCTCATCAGCAAATATCCCCCGGTGATGGCAATCGGTCCCCAGGAGTCCTGGCCATCTATTATTTTTGCTTTATCCAGAACTTTAAAGGTGGATGTCGAGTATTTCGCAATTGTCATTTCACCATCATCATTAAGAATAAAGAATTTATTATCAGCCAGAATGTAAGGTCCTAATCCGAACCGCACAGTTTTGCCGCTGCTCATTACCGCTTTCTTTGTGTCGCTACCTTTGTAGCAGGCAAATTGTGTACGAAGTTCACCGGCATCCTTGGGTAAAATCCCGAAAAGGTAACCCTTGTAATAAATCGGTGTTTGCTGTTCCGAGGCAAGACCTTCGAGCGGTTTGTATTTCTGAATTACCTCAGCGGAATAACGGCCACCATTTTCTTTTATTTGAATCAAGGCCGCACCGTAACCATAACCTGCAGTCATAAAAATAAGGCCGTTATCAAGTACGAGGGGTGAAGGCGCAATTACGGCAGGAGAAAAACCGGAAATATCCCACAGAAGTTTACCTTTGTCGGTTCCTGAGCCAGATACGCCGCAAAGTCCGCCAATGGCGCAATACACATACATTTTCTTTCCGTTCAAAACCATGGGCATAATGGAGGAATGCGACATCTTCCAGTTCTTCGGATTTGGCGTTTCCCATGTCTTTTTGCCGGTTTTGCAATCGATGCCAATCATCAGCGACTTCCCACCTGTGGCAATAACAGATGTATCGTTATCGATAAGCGGGCATTGGCCTGTGTACCAGAAAGGTACTTCGGTATTATATTCGGATACCAGATCAAGACCCCAGAGCAGATCACCTTTGAGTCGGTCAACGCACATAACCTGGCACCGGGGGCCGATGGTTACCACATATTTATCAGTGACTGCCGGAATGGTGCGCGAAAGTCCGTGATTCCTTTTGAGACGAACGGAATAACCGCGTTGCCAGAGTTCCTCGCCGGTTGCCAATGAAAAACACCTGAGTAAATCCTGTTTTTTTGTCTCATTGTAATCCAGTAAATACACCCGGCCATCGAACACAGCCGGTGCAGCGTGACCTTCGCCGAGCGGAATCTTCCAGAGAATTTTAGGACCAGCGCCCCAGCTATCAATTAAACGGATATTTTCTTTGCTTACATTATCGAAATCAGCTCCGCGAAACCTTGGCCAGCGTGTTCCGGGAATATCTTCACAGGTTTTGAAGAAGGTAAAGCTTTCGCCAATATTTACTTTTTGTACTGCTATGGTGCCGGTTTTCCGGTCATCCATTCCGGGAACGGATGGCTTGAAGGTCTTAACCGGATTATAAATCAGCCACCAGGCCAGAATACCAATCGCCACCACAACAAATGCGGGAAGCAGGAATCTGTAAATATTGTTTTTAAACATGGCAGAAATTGTGGATTATTCCAGTGCAAAAGTACTTATTTTGAGCGATACTACCGAGTTTAATGTGGTGTGATACATTGAGTTATCTGCCGGAAAATATTGACAAATATTCAGCCATGCATCCAGATAAATAGAATAGTCTCCTTTTGTCACATCAGGGCGAGCCGACATGTGCTTCATTATTCCAAATATTGGCTAAATATTATTTTGATGTGCTGGGAAAAGAAAACACAAGTTTATATTCTATTTTTTGTTTTTTTTCTTGTTCTTTTGTCTTAACACAAAAGAACCAAAAGGTCAAGGCTTAATATAAATTTCACACAGATGTACG
>JBBSDG010000408.1:0-4348 GCA_038249635.1 Bacteroidales bacterium
AAACTTATCTTATCTTTTTTACTTTAAGGTTCTTTTGCCCTAATTTGAGAACCGACCAATAAAGTCAAAATCAGTAATGTGTGTTTAATAAAGTTCGTATTCATATTATTGTCAAATTATTAATAGCATAACTATTATTTCCGGATCAAAATCTTGATTGTTTTGCTTAAACCGCTATTGCCGGTTACTCTCAATAAATACAACCCGCCTTTTAATGAATTAACGTTACATTCAACCGAGTTTGTACCCTCATTAGCAGCAGTATGGTTTTTTCTTATAAGCAAACGACCCTGTAAGTCATAAATACCAATAAATAGCAACATTTGCTCCTGATTTTGTGTTGATGGTAATGATCTTTCACCACATGGGCGGAGCTGCCGGAGAGGAAACCTGTGCCTTGGCCGGGTTGCTGAGCAGTATCATCATGGTAGCAGCTGAAACAGTTATTAAGGCGGTCTTTTTGATGGCCTCTTTTCGGCTTATCTTCTTTTCTGAAATTGCTGCCAATTCCTTTTTGGCTATTTCCAGCATCTTATTTTTCATTTTTTTAATTCTTTAGTCGTTATAAAAATGGCTTATCTACTCGTTTATAGGAATTTTAAATGACTGTACCTTCTCACTGTCTTTGACATACAAAATGTATATGCCAGTAATAATGTTTGGAGTCGGGATGATATTCATACTTCCTTCTTCCAAGGTTTTAACAAGCACTACTCTGCCCTGGATATCATAAAGTGTTGCCACCGCCTGATTGCTAACATTGCCTTTTACCAGGATTTCGGTATTGCGGATCGAATAAGCGCTTAGTTTGTCGTCCAGTGTCCATGTGGCTGTACCAGTGATCTGCGATGTATGGATGAAAAACCGGTCTGTCGTAATTGAATTGGCTGCAATGGAAGTTGTGTATTCATTTTTTGAAAGGTCGGTGAAGATTTTGTTCACTTTATCTTCCAGGATAACTTTGCAATCTGAAGGCAGGTTGAATAAATCGGAAGAGAATACAACTTCGCCACCCCCTTTGCTGTCAATTCCAACCGGAATAACCATACTACTAAAATCGTTATTGGGTAATGCCTGTAGCATAAATTGTACGCCATTGTCTTCAACAAGTTTGGTATACAACGAAACTGATTCACCCAATTTCAAAATTCCGGCATCGTAACCAGGATCAAGACCTTTACTGGCTCCGGCAACAAATTTGATATCGGTTGTGGCAACTTTATTATCATTAGTGGCAATTAATTTAATCGTAGGATAAGTATTGCCTGATTTCAGCGCAACAACATTATGAGACTTCATTCCCGGAGTAAAGTTAATTGTTGAATTATTAGCGATTGATTTAACAAAGAATGCCTGACCCAAAGTAGCATAACTGGCTTCGGAAAGATTATTGGTAACATCATATTTGTTCAGCGATTGATTCCAAACATAAACGCCTACACAACTTGCATCAAGTGAGCCGGAATTGACAGCCAAAAAGCTATTCGTTAAATCAGCCGGTGTGTTAAGTTTAATTGACGAAGTGAATGGATTACCAATTAAATTCCAACCTGTATCACCTGCGCCACTTATGGATACAGTTGGTGATCCGGTAGCGATTGTTCCGGCAAAAGTGACAGCCGCGCTAGTTGGATCTGGAAGCATCATGTATCCTTGTCCTGACGCAAAAGTACCTGGTGCGGTAGCATTAGTGTAAAATGAACTCCAAGTGTTTGTTGAAGTTATGTAATTCATCATAGCTCTATTGCCTGCATTTGTCGATACAACCGAACTGCCTGTAAGGAATGCACTAACTGTTTGACCTGCCAGTATTGGTGAAACCTGATGCCATGAACCGGTTGTCATGTAGCATTGAGCTGTGGACGAACCAACACCAGTGACTGTACCACTTAAAATTAACGAACCAGTTCCTGTTGCATCCGATTGAATGGATAGTCCATTGGCAGTGTTATTTTCAATACTCGTGGCAGTTAACTGGCCGGTAGGTGGTACGGTTAGAGTTGCACCACTGTGAATTCGCAAAGCTGTAGCATTGGCTGCGCCTGCAGGTACTGTTGCTGCGCCATCCCAAATGGAAGTATTAACTGAGGTTGCCCAATCAACATTACCACCAGCCTGAGTCCAACCATCTGTTGATGAATAAATTCTATTGAGATAAATATCCAAAAAGTTGTTTGAAGGTTCATAGTTATTTGGACTGGCAAAACTAAAATTTCCTGTATTTCCAGCGATTTTGCAAATTTGTTGATTTAATGGATCCATCGTAGTTCTATTAAAATCAATTTCAGCTATACCATTGGTATTTGTGATTTTAGCCTCTACTGTAAATAATGTTTGATAACTTGTTGGCACTAAATTAAATATAGATAAAGCTGGCGCCGAATTTTGATTTCCACTTTGACCCGACCATGAAATATTAATTTGATTGGATGGATAAATTGTAACAGGTGGAAAATAATATTTAGCAGTTCCAGGATCAGGTCCGTACCTTCCGTCTAAAAGTGATCCGGTTGGGATCGAAACACTCCAATCTCCAACGTTAGATGAAATATTCGAAGTATTAAAATTTAGCATTGCGTTTCCACTCCACACATAACAGCCTGTAGCAGATGCCTTTACTTGAACATCAAAATGCAGATAGTCACCTAATCCGGAATAATTAACCACTTGAGGATTGGCAAGTTTAAAAGTCAAAGTAGTTTGCACTGGTGGAGGAACGTCTTCTACTATTGATATATTGTCTAAATACACGGGGGTACTTGTGGTTGATCCCAGCTGAAAACGACAATCAATATAACCTGTATATGAGCTTGTAAAAGCATAAGGTCCAAAGTTGGTAGGTGTGGTGGTTAATGGGATACTATTTTTAGTGAATACATTTCCCCAAGGCGAGGCACCCATTTGGAATACCATATTGATATTTCGAACAACATCAACAGCACCCCGAAACGAAACTAAATAGTTTCTTCCTTTTACCACAAAAACTCTGTAACCAAACAGAATATTATCTGTTGCCGAAGTAGTACCGATGTTAGTAACGGTAACTTTAGCTACATTCGTTTCAAAACCTGTCATTGTAGTAATTTCTACAGTAGCTGCTCCTGATCTTTGAAAATACGTAGTCCAACCGTTTGTATTTGTATCGAAAGTTGAGTTCGTTATCAAATTTGTGCCTGCCGCAGGCTGCACCGGAGTTACAGTAAGTAATTGTGTCACATTAATTGCAGGATTGGTAGTAGCATCGCCTGCTTGCGAGGCAGTTATAGTGGCTTCGCCTGCCCCTACAATGTGAATTTGACCCGCTACGATTGTTGCCACAGATGTTTTAGAACTGGCATAAGCAATGGTTAAACCAGAAGTGGTGGTTGCGCCGGGATTGAAGTCGGCATTACCAAGTTCTTTAACCGGAAGTACACCAAAAGTAATGGTTTGCAAGGCTTTAGTGCCATCGTAGCCATAGCCCGTGATAGCAAAATTGTAAGGATTTTCGTCGGCATCGCTGTTTGCAATACTTATTGTGCCTGAGTATACACCCAACGTTGTAGGAGCTAATTTTACCTGAAAAGTAACCGATCCAGCAGCCGAAACAGTAGCGGGAGCATCCGTTTCAACTGAAACCCCGGTGCCTGTAATCGCCACTTTGGGTGTTCCTGTTAAATTCAAGGCTAAATCGCCAAGGTTTTGGATTGTAAATGTTACAATTTTGGGCGATGTTGATGATACGTCTCCAAAATCGAAACTTCCGGTATTGTCAAAAATATCAGTTGTTCCTTGTTGGATGTTCATTTCAGTGCGTGGGATAACCGTGGGATATTCGTATGCTCCCATATCGGTCGAGAATCCTACCGGACGCGCTATCCCTAAAATATCGCTGGCGGTGAATTGTCCGGCCACGATACTTCCATTGTTAATGGCTGGGCTGCTGCTTTGTAGTTGAAAGTTAGCAGAACCATCTAATGCCTTATTTACAAATTTTGGGTCGGCAGTTTTGTCGTGTGGTCCGTTTTTATAGCTGGTTCCGCTGAAATAGATATTATAATCATAAATCGCACCCGCATCATTTCCGTTGCAGTTTGTACCTGTGCCTCTGCCATACATAATATTGTTATAGATTTTTACATCCGAACATTGGTTTGCATCAATTTCGGGGTATCCCACTACAGTACCATTATTGTAGGCCGTATTATTTATAATGTCAACATGGTTTGCCTTATAAGCATGCACGCCGCCACCGCCATTGTTATAGACCACATTGTTTTCTATCAGGGTTCGTCCGGTATATAAAGATACGCCCGAAGTACCATTGTTCACATCCAGAATGATACCATTTCCATCGCTCAAGGCATTT
>JBBSDG010000409.1:0-4339 GCA_038249635.1 Bacteroidales bacterium
AAATATTGGTGATACCTTTGAATAATTCGAGATAATCCTGTTTCATGCTGTTCATCTGGCTGTACATAAACTCCATGGTTCCCTTATCATAATTAACTTCCTGGTAACCATTGATGAGATTATACATGTTTTCGTCGAGTTTAAGGATAAAATCAGAGGCTTCCCTTGCTTTTTGCTCATTGGATTTAGCCGATGATGTTTTTCGGAAAAATTTCTGTTCGATGATGGTTGAGTCCATGCTGATCCTCTTAACGACTGTATCCATCCGCTCGAATACATTGGGATTGGTAACTTCCGGCATATTAATCTGTGAAGTCGTCAGATCAATGGATCGTACCTTTTTACTTTTATTGGGCTGATCGTGAGTTCCAGCTCCTGAAATAATACCATCATCCGATAAAAACAATTCAACTGCTTTTCTATCCTTTTGTTTTTCCGGCATAGCAATAAAGTAATATTCAGCCGGATCAGGTTCATTGTACGAGCTGAGTCTGATATCTTTTAGTTCATACTCGATGCTGTTAACCGAAGTAACCTGCGACAAACCAAGCATTTGATCGGCATATTCGGCATACGGCCCCTTAACCTTACGTATCTTGTTAACAACAACATCAACCTGTATCACTGTTTGCGGCAAGGAATAAAACAAACCCTCCGAACCGGCTTGCATTCCCGAAGGGCCAACTTTGCTGACATTGATCTGCGCATGAATCCCTGTAATTGAAAGAAATAGCAACAGAGTAAGAAAAAATGTTTTTGTCATAGAAACTGGAAGATTGGTAAATCAAAATTACTCTAATTTTATCAAACATAACAAAAACGGGGATTCAATTTATTTATTGCCCGATGAAATGCCACAACGGGCTTGCAGCAATGCTATATAGTGTATATTTGCATTAAATATTTATTTCTTATGAAATCATATAAATCATTGTATCACATAGTTTTAGCAATGTTGGTGCTTTTCTCTTGCAGCTCCTGCCATCAGAAACCCAAAGAAAAACACATTTCAATATCAGGTGCTTTTGCACTTTATCCACTTACAGTCCGATGGGCCGAAGAATACCAGAAGTTGCACCCTGATATCACTATTGATGTTTCGGCCGGTGGTGCCGGAAAAGGAATGACCGATGTACTTTCGGGAATGGTTGATCTCGCTATGTTCTCGCGAACGGTTTCAGCCGAGGAAGTTACGAAAGGCGCCTGGGAGGTTGCTGTATCTCGCGATGCGGTGGTTCCAACCATAAACGCATCAAATCCTGACATTGATTCCATTCTGAAACATGGTATTTCAAAAGCCCAGTTTGCCGATATTTATGTGAACAAAAAAATCACCGACTGGAACCAGATCTTAAAAACTGCCAAAGCCGGGAAAATCAGTATTTTCACCCGTTCCGATGCATGCGGCGCTGCCGAAATGTGGGCGAAATTCCTTGGCAGTAACCAGGAATCACTTGGAGGAACAGGCGTTTTCGGCGATCCGGGAATTGCTGATGCCGTGAAAAGTGATAATATGGGAATGGGCTATAACAATGTTGCATATGCGTATGATATAAAAAGCCGGAAACCCTATCCCGGCATATTGGTTATTCCTGTTGATGTAGATGGAAACGGAATTATTGATGAGAACGAAAATTTCTACAACACCCTTGATGAAATTATGAAGGCTATTGCCGAAGACCGGTATCCCTCGCCGCCGGCCCGAGATTTATATCTGATCTCAAAGGGAAAACCACTAAAACAAGCTACCCTTGATTTCCTGAACTGGATACTTACCGATGGACAGAAATTTGTTCATGAGGCTGGTTATGTGCAGTTGAAACAGGAAAAGGTAGAAGAACAAAAAGTAAAACTTTCAAACTAAGCTGGTTTTGAACGTATTTCAAATAAGAAGATTATTCCGGAATAAGCTTCATACTTTATGGATGGTGATAGCACTGGTATTTGCCATGACGCTGCCGGTATTACTTGCAATCGGGCTGTATTACAAAGCTTCAGGGCTGATATCGGAACATTCTTTTTTCGGAATTATTTTATCGAAAGACTGGCGGCCATTATCTGGCCATTTCGGGCTTTTCCCGTTCATAGTAAGTTCGCTCTGGGTTACGGTGCTGGCTTTGCTTATTGCTGGCCCAATATGCTTGTTTTCAGCCATTCATCTTACACAATACGCCAGGAGTTATGTGCTTAAAATAATGCACCCTGTTATTGATATACTGGCAGGAATACCATCGGTAATTTTCGGAGTTTGGGGTGTGGTAATCATCGTTCCATTTGTAAGTCAGCATATTGCACCTTTATTTGGCAAACAGACATCAGGCTATACAATTATGAGTGGAGGAATTGTGCTGGCGGTAATGATAATTCCTTTTATCCTAAATATTCTGATCGAAGTTTTCAAATCAATACCCGAGGAACTTACCGAAGTTACGCTTTCACTTGGCGCAACTCGTTGGATGGTAGTTAAACATGTATTGTTGCGCAAGGCATATCCCGGAATAGTTTCGGCTTTCGCATTGGGCTTATCAAGAGCATTTGGCGAAACTATTGCGGTGTTGATGGTGGTTGGTAATGTTACCCGCATTCCACACGGAGCCTTGCAACCGGGCTATCCGCTACCTGCGCTTATCGCCAATAACTACGGCGAAATGCTTTCAATACCAATGTATGATTCGGCCCTGATGATGGCAGCTTTTGTACTTCTTATCATTGTCATTATTTTCAATTTCATTTCACGTGCAATTATTCATCGTATGATAAAAATGGTGTAAATGAAAAAGTCGAAACTCCGAAACGCCGAAGAGCTGTTTTTCAGAACAGTAATGATTATTTCCACTTCCGTGATTGGCCTCGCCTTATTCCTGATACTGTGGAGTATTATCAAACGTGGCTCAACGGCCCTGTCGTGGGAAATGCTTACGCAGACACCCAAAGGCGGGTTTTATTTTGGTAAAGAAGGCGGAATTGCCAATGCCATTGCAGGATCGCTTTACCTGGCTTCGGGAGCTACTTTGCTTGCCATGATATTCGGGATACCTGTTGCACTATATATGAATGTGAATCTTCACAAGAATAAAAAACTGGTTAATGTTATACGTTTCCTGCTCGACGTAATGTGGGGAATACCATCCATCGTGTATGGCGCTTTCGGATTTACTCTGATGATCTTTTTCGGGATGCAATCCTCACTGTTAGCCGGTATCCTAACCGTTACATTGTTTATTATTCCCATCATGATACGATCTATAGATGAAGTGCTTGTTTCAGTACCGTTTGGACTGATGGAAGCTTCATTTTCATTAGGATCAACTCGATCAGAAACCTCGTACAAAATATTTCTCCGGCAATGTATTTCAGGTGTAACAACAGCCATATTATTGTCATTCGGTAGGGCCATAGGCGATGCGGCTTCTGTGTTGTTCACAACAGGATATACCGATCATATGCCAACTTCCCTAACGCAACCAACTGCCACTTTGCCATTGGCAATTTTCTTCCAGATGAGTTCGCCCATAGCTGAAGTTAAAGAAAGAGCTTATGCCTCGGCATTGGTTCTAACACTTATTATCTTGTTTATCAGCATTGTATCCCGCATTATTTCGAACAGGTATCAGAAACACAAAATAAAAATCTAAATGCCAGGAAAACCAAAGATCATAATCAAAGACCTCAACCTGCATTTCGGAAAGCAGCATGTATTGAAGAATGTGAATGTTAACATTCCGGAAAACAGGATAACAGTTATCCTCGGACCATCGGGCTGCGGAAAAACCACCCTGCTTAAAACAATGAACAGATTAACTGATCTGTATCACAATGTAAAGATCAGTGGCTCTATTCATATTGATGATGATGATGTGCTCAATACAAATAAGGATATTACGGAGATTCGCCGCCATATGGGTTTGCTTTCGCAAAGGCCCTACCCTTTGCCAATGAATATTTTCAATAACGTGGCTTATGGTTTGCGCATCAGCGGTCGTAAAAGCAAGAAATACCTGAAACCTCGCGTAAAGCATTATCTCGAAATGGCTAACCTTTGGGATGAAGTGAAAGACCGGCTTTATGATTCTGCTTCGGCACTTTCAATCGGACAGCAACAGCGGCTTTGCCTGGCCCGGGGATTATCGGTTGATCCGGATATTATTCTGGCCGATGAGCCAACGTCGGCTCTGGATCCGTTATCAAGTGAAGTAATTGAAAACAAATTTGTTGAACTGAAAAGCCAGTACACAATTGTAATGGTTACTCACAGTCTTCAGCAGGCAAGGCGCATTGCCGATTATGTAATCTTTATGTACCTTGGCGAAATTGTTGAACAAGGCCCCGCAAAGGAATT
>JBBSDG010000410.1:0-4337 GCA_038249635.1 Bacteroidales bacterium
GTTCAGTTTAACTTTCGATTTAACGTATGCCGCAACACGCTGTCCGTATAAGGAATCAACTATGCGGCGAACTTCTTTAGGTTTATCTTTAAGGAATGAGTCGGCAATGGTTTCGAGTCTTTCCATCAGGTCCTCGGTGAGTTGCATGGTGCGCCAGCCTTGTAAATAGTAATCTTTAACGTAATCCTTTATTTCCTGATCGCCAACTTCGATGCCGCCTTCGCGGATGATTTTGTTTTCGATCAGTTGCCATTTCATGCTTTCGGCATATTTGTGGTAATCGCGTTCAATATCTTCGGCAGTAAGTTTGCCTTCGTTGCTTTCGATAAGCCAGCGTTTCATGAATTCATCAGGCAGTTCAAGATTAACAGCTTTAACCAGTTCTTCCTGCATGTGGTGCGCAAACAAATGATCGCTGTCGGCAACGAATGCTTTTTCCGATTCTTCCCTTACCTGGTTACGGAAAGCTTCTTCCGTTTTAATTTCGGCTGCAGGAAAAACTTTATCAAAAAACTCTTCATTCATTTCAGCAGGACTAAGGGTGCTGATTTCGCTGACAGTGAAACTGAAATCAGATTCCATCTCCTCAACTTCTACTTTTGTGATACCAAGCATAGCCGAAGCTTCAACAGCATTTCCGGTGGCTTTCAACGGGTTGAAAACAATTGCATCGCCAACTTTGGAACCTATAAGCTTAGCTTTAACATCTGCATCAGCAAACAAGTTAATTGTAACCTTAGATGAGTGTTTGATTCCTGCCTCAAGTTCATTCCCTTCAGCATCAAGCTGAACGAATTCACCAAACAAAACATCTTTTTCACCTGCAACCTCAGGATTGATCATGTTTCCAAAACGTTCGCGCATATCGTCAACGTATTTGTCAACCATGGTATCGTCCACTTTAATCACGTGGAAATCAACTGCAATTTTTTCGTCCAGCACAAAATCGAATGCAGGAGCCAGCCCCAGGTCGAAAAAGAATTCAATATCCTGTCCTTCTTTCCAATCGAATTCAGGCGTAAGGGTTGTATTTGGCAATGGCTGTCCGAGTACATCAAGTTTTTCGTCTTCGATGTACTGATGAAGCTTGTTAGAAACCAGTTTGTTTACTTCTTCAGCAAAAACAGCGCCTCCGTATAGTTTTTTGATCATACCGAAAGGTACGTGACCCGGGCGGAAACCCGGCACATTTGCCTTACGCTGGTAATCTTTTAAAATTTTTGTAACACTTTCGTTGTGGTCAGCGGGGCTGATCACCATTTTGATGGTTGCGGTCAATTCGCCGGTATTTTCCCTGGTAATTTCCATGGTGGTAAAAAAGATGAGTTTAAATATTCTGTATTAATTTGATTATCTGATACTTATTATCATTACAAATGCACGTCAAATAAGTTTGCAAAGGTAATTTTTTTAATGATTTATTTAACGAAACCTGAGAAATAATGTTGATAAAACACCACTTATGACATATTGTTAACAATAGTCGGGAAAATGAATTATTTGCTGAACGCGAAAAGCTTTCGCCTGGCTGTGAATTGTCGAAACAAAGCTATCATTCTATTTCAATATTATATTTATCCAACAGTCCGGTAACACCCGGGCGGGAGAAACGGGCTTTTTTGATACGATTCCTTTCCGGATCGAAGGAATAATTATAGGATGTAGTAAAATCAGCTTTTTCGAGGTTGGTGTTGTAAAAGACAGTCCTTTGCAAATCGCAATTATCAAATATTGATCCCGATAAGTCGGCATCTGTGAAATCAGCTTCCTGAAGGTTACAGTTGGTAAACATGTATTTCTTCAACTTAAGTTTATAAAAAACCGACATCTTTAAAACACAATTCCCAAAACTGACCGAGAAAAGGAAGCTGTTGCATTCCTGGAACTGAATACCAAGCAATTTGCAGTTCAGGAATGCGATATCATTAAGTGTTGTGTTCCTTACTTTAACCAGGCTAAAATCACAACCGTCGAATTTACATTCCCTGAATTTATAATTGGATAAATCGGTATTATAAAAATTACAGTTTTTGAAAATACAGTTTTCATAATCGCCTTTCGCCAGCATTGCGGCAGTGAAATCAATCCTATCAAAAACCTTTTCGGTAATTATTGTACTCATTATTAATTATTTATAAAAATTACCTTTATTCAAATTAATTTACCTGAATTATTTTTCACTTGTGTTCTGATCCAATTGAACAGCCTCTTTCAAAAGTTTGGCAATTGCTTCCACATCAATTTCTTCAATAGATGTAAAGATTTTGTAAAATATCTGTTTGTTGGTTCCATGAGTCAGGTAATTATCAACATCCTGGAGTTTATTCCCATACCAGAATCCAAGCAGAACGCCTTGCTTTATTCCACCCCGCGGGATTGCCGACGGCCAGATTAAACAAATGCCTTTTTTACCATAGAAATAAGGAACGTTATAGGATATTTTTTCTCTGCAAGTGGCTGGCAAATTTTCAATTACAATTTGCCGTAATACATCCAAAATCAACCGTTCCTGTTCCGGAAGAAGCTCATACAACTGTGGAAGAGATCTTATTTTTATAGGAAGTTTGTGTTGGTTCAATTCCATGGAGTTTTAGGGAAACAGTATCACATTTGATTTGCTGACAAAACTAATCCAAAAACAAACGGAATAGTTTCAATTTTTTAAAGTCACCTATTTTAAAAAGAAAAAAGCCGCTCTGCAGCAGCTTAAATCCAATTTTGTGCGGATGAAGGGACTCGAACCCATACGTCTCACGACACCAGATCCTAAGTCTGGCGCGGCTACCAATTACGCCACATCCGCAGTTGCATATTGTGGCGCAAAGGTAGTATTATTTTCGGGTTGTCAAAATATCCACTTCAGATTATTTCAGCGAATCCAGCGCCGACTGATAATCAGGTTCATTGGCAATTTCCGGAACCAGCTCTGTGTGGAGAACTGTACCATCTTTATCCAGCACCACAACTGCACGTGCCAGCAAACCCTGCAACGGGCTGTCGGTGATCATTACGCCATAAGCTTTACCAAATGCGTTGCCTCTGAATTCTGAAGCTGATACCACGTTTGCAATACCTTCGGCAGCGCAGAAACGGCTGTGAGCAAAAGGAAGATCTTTCGAAATACAAATTACGGCTGTGTTGTCAAGCTTGACAGCATCCACATTAAAATGCCTTACCGAGGCTGCACAGGTTGCCGTATCAAGGCTTGGAAAAATGTTTAATACCAGGCGTTTGCCTGCAAAATCAGTGTTTTTTACATCGGCTAAATTGGTTCCCACCAACGAAAAATCCGGTGCTTTTGATCCTACTGCCGGCAATTCTCCGATCGTGTTTACCGGGCTGCCTTTTAAAGTTACTTTTGACATGTTGATTGATATTTATGGTTATTTATAAAAGTGTATATTTCTTTGTTTCAGAGTTCCAGGTTTCAGGTTTCAGGTTTCAGGTTTCAGGGTTTCAATACTTCGCGTTCAATGCTTCGCGTTCAATACTTCGCGTTCAGTGGTTCGCGTTCAGGAGTTCAATTGTCGAATTGTCATATTGTCATATTGTCGAATCATCGAATTGTCAAATTATCGAATTCTTCAAAACACCCCTTCTCCCACTCTCACTTAGTCCCCTTGTCCCCATTTCCCCTTGTCCCCATTTCCCCACTCTCCCACTCTCCCACTCTCCCACTCTCCCACTCTCCCACTCTCCCCTTGTCCCCATTTCCCCTTGTCCCCATTTCCCCTTGTCCCTCTCTCCCACTCTCCCACTCTCCCCTTCCGAACTACTCCATAGCATTAACAGTCCTGCGCTTCAATTGTTGCCCCGGTTTCAGGTTTTTATTCAGAGCCAGGTAAAGTGTTTCCTGGATTTGTGTGCGTGTTCCCAACTGTACCAGCCTGTTAGGCTCAGCATCGGGGTTCACACGATTCGAAAGAAAAACAATAATCAGGTCGTTATCCGGATCGGCCCAGAGATAAGTTCCGGTGAAGCCAGTATGCCCGAAGCTGTTGGCCGAAGCTTCCTCACAAGCCGGTCCAGGTTCTGACGGGACAAGTTGTGGTTTATCGAAACCCAGCCCGCGACGATTTCCTTTAAACTGCCTTTTGGTAAACAAAGCTACGGTTTCGGGTTTAATGAACTGCCTGCCACCATACGATCCATTCTGAATCAGCATCTGCAAAAGTACAGCCATATCATTTGATGTTCCGAATAACCCGGCGTGACCGGCAACACCGCCCAGAATTGCAGCCGCCTGGTCATGAACATCACCCTGGATCAACTGATGCCTGAACAAAGTATCATTTTCGGTAGGCATAATGCGGCTCAAAGGAAATTTATCGCGGGGA
>JBBSDG010000411.1:0-4333 GCA_038249635.1 Bacteroidales bacterium
ATCTCCAGGTTATAGAGTCCAGCCTTCTCAGTGGTATCCTCAACTTTATTGGCTTTTTTACGCTTTTCGACCATTTCGGCTACCAATTGCCTAACTATTGAGATGTGTTCAGAAATTTCTTTGATATTCTGCATCTGGCTGTTCGAAAGTTTGACAAAAGTCTTGATATCAAGTACTTCCTTCAGACCTTTTACATTTTCGACAAGCGTGTTCTGGTAACGGATTGCAGTAGGAATAATATGATTGTGCGAAAGATCGCCGATTATTCGTGATTCAATCTGGATTTTCTTGATGTAATTCTCCAGATCAATTTCGTAGCGGGCCAGGACTTCGCGTTTTGAAAGCACATTGTGCTCTTCGAACATCCGGATCACCTTTTCATCAGTCATGATCTTCAATGCTTCCGGAGTTGACGGAATGTTGGAAAGTCCACGTTTCAGCGCTTCAGCAATCCATTCATCACCGTAACTGTTACCTTCGAACCTGATGCGTTTCGATTCCTTGATATATTTTCGCAGGATTTTATAGATGGCATCATCCTTGCCAGATCCTTTTGCTATCAAAGCATCCACATCTTTCCTGAAAACTTTCAATTGTTCAGCCAAAGCCAGGTTTAAAGCAATCATAGGTTTGGCACAGTTGGCTGAAGAACCTACCGCCCTGAATTCGAATTTGTTACCGGTAAATGCAAATGGCGATGTACGGTTACGGTCGGTATTATCCAGGAAAATTTCAGGGATTTTGGGAATATTAAGCGAAAATTCTTCTTTTGCACTGTCAACATGTTCGGTACTGACAGCACTTTTTTCAATCTCATCTAGTGTTTGCGAGAGCTGAGTGCCTATAAAAACTGACATAATAGCAGGCGGAGCTTCGTGTGCGCCAAGCCGGAGATCATTACTTGCTGAGGCCACAACCGAGCGGATAAGTCCTGAATGAGTATCAACTGCTTTGATGATATTTACAAGGAATGTCAGAAAGCGAAGGTTTGCTTTGGGCGTTTTACCGGGCGACAAAAGATTTTCACCTGTATTTGTCATCAGCGACCAGTTATTGTGCTTCCCTGAGCCATTTACGCCCTGGTAGGGCTTCTCGTGTAGCAGCAAAGTTAAATGGTGTCTCTTGGCAACTTTTTCGAGTATATGCATCAGCAATTGGTTGTGGTCAACAGCCACATTGGCTTCTTCAAATACCGGAGCGCATTCATACTGGCTTGGAGCAACTTCATTATGGCGCGTCTTGACCGGAATACCAAGCAAATGAGCCTCGTATTCGAATTCGCGCATGAAATCCATAACACTTTCGGGAATAGTACCAAAATAATGATCCGAAAGCTGCTGATCTTTTGCCGAGGCATGACCAAAAAGTGTACGTCCGCATAAAGCCATATCAGGCCGGGCGTGGTAAACGGCAGTATCAACCAGAAAATATTCCTGCTCCCATCCTAGTGTTGCAATTACTTTTGAAGTGCTGCGGTCGAAATATTTACAAACTGCCGTTGCTTCCTTATCCAATGAGTGCAAAGCTTTCAGCATGGGAGTTTTATAGTCGAGCGCTTCTCCTGTATATGAAATAAATATGGTTGGGATACACAAGGTATCGTCCATAATAAAGGCAGTCGAAGTCGGATCCCAGGCCGTATAACCGCGGGCTTCGAAGGTATTCCTGATTCCGCCGCTAGGGAAACTGGATGCATCCGGTTCCTGCTGGATGAGTTGGCCGGCGCCAAAATGCTCAATGGCTTTACCTTCACTTGTGGGCGAAAGGAAGGAATCGTGTTTTTCGGCTGTTGCGCCGGTAAGCGGATGAAACCAATGAGTATAATGAGTAGCGCCTTTCGAAATGGCCCAGGATTTAATAGCTGTTGCAACCTGGTCGGCAATGCGTCTGTCGATCTTTTCACCTTTGTTAATCACATTCTGTAGTTGCTGAAAAGCTTCCTTCGACAGATACTGGCGCATAACTGACTGGTTGAATGTATTTTCGCCAAAATAGTCAGATACTTTACCATGCATTTCTATGGCGCGTTTCGGACGCGAAATCGCTAATTCGAGGGCTTTAAACCGGATGTTCGACATATATTTTTTATTATAATTATTGATGACAAAATTACCCTTTTATCAAAACGGGCAAAGGAAAACCGGTAATTTTTCTGAATATTTATACCACAACTGTTTTCCTGATCCGCAATAGCCAAAGGCCGATAAAAGTGTAAAGTCCATTTATGATAAGAAGCTCAAAACCAAACTTATACCCATTCAGAAGAATCAAAGAATTATCGCTGAGAAAGTAACAAAAGATTGGTGAACTGATTGCTAAGTATGGAACATATTTATCTTTAACCTGGAAACGGGTAAATAAACCAAAAGCATATAATCCCAATAAAGGACCATATGTGTATCCGGCAACAGTAAATAGTTTATCGATTACTGCCCTGTCGTTTATGGCTCTGAAAAGTACAACAACCAATAAAAGCAGAATTGCAAAAGAAAAATGCACCTTATAACGAATGCGTTTTTTCTGTTCTTCAGTGATATCTGCACGCTTGTTCAAACCGAGAAAATCAATTGAAAATGAAGTAGTAAGTGAAGTAAGCGCACCATCGGCACTTGGATATGCAGCTGATATTAAACCAATTATGAATACCAATCCTGCAAGAGGACTGAGGTATTTAATAGCAATCATAGGGAAAAGGTCGTCGGAACGATCAGGCAATTGAATTCCATGTTTCGAAGAATAGATATACAAAACTGCACCAAGAAAAAGGAACATCAGGTTAACAAATACAAGTACAAAACTGAATGAAAACATGTTTTTCTGAGCCTCGCCAATATTCCGGCAACTCAGGTTTTTCTGCATCATTTCCTGGTCGAGGCCTGTCATAACAATAGCAATAAATGCCCCGCTCAGTATTTGTTTCAGGAAAAACTGCTTGCTGTGCCAGTCTTTTACAACTATGGTTGAATAATCACTGTTCCAGACCGTAGAAATTAAATGTCGGAAATCAAAATTTAAATCTTTGCTAATCAGATAAATTGACAAACCAACCGCCAGGAGCATAAATGTAGTCTGCAAAGTATCGGTCCAGATAATAGTTTTTATGCCACCTTTAAATGTATATAAAATGATAAGTCCGATAAAAATGGAAACAGTAACAATAAAAGGAATATGCCAGGCATCGAAAACAAATACCTGTAGCACATTAACAACCAGAAACATACGGAAGGAAGCACCGATTGTTCGTGAAAGCAAAAAGAAAAACGCCCCTGTTTTATACGACCAGAATCCAAACCGCTGATCCAAATAAGAATAGATAGAAGTGAGATTTAGCCTGTAATACATTGGCATCAGCACCGTTGCTATCACAGTATAACCGATGAGGTAACCGGCAACCACCAGCAGGTAACTGAACTGGGTTTCTCCCACCCAACCCGGAACCGACATAAAAGTTACGCCCGACAAAGAAGCACCAATCATACCGTAAGCCACTACAAACCAAGGAGATGATTTATTCCCGATATAAAATGATTCGTTGTTTGCTTTGCGCGTAGTTATCCAGGTAACTGCAAAGAGCAGTATGGTGTAAGCCAGGAAACTGATGAAAATAAGGGTTGGTGTCAAATTGCTTTATTTCTTTATATTATTGTTAAACAGTCAGTTATTAAGTGTCTGGACGAGTTTGGATTAAAGATTCTCCTTAAAAAATCGGGCTAATGTGATAAGATCAGGAAAGCTATAGTCGAGTATATCTGCAGCCTGAAATGCAGCTTCTTTATCATTGCCAATCAAAGCAGTTACCATTCCAAGCCGGTGGCCAAAAAGTATGTCGGAATATGTATCACCAGCCATAATACATTTTTTGAAATTAATAGAAGGGAATTCCTTCCTCGCCTTTAATCCAAGTCCGATAGCCGGTTTACGGGTAAAACTACGGGTATTTTTAAGATCAGGACTGTAAAAAACCGCATCAATCCGTCCTCCGGTTTCAGTAACTTTTTGAAGCATCTTTTCATGAATCAGGTTCAATTGCGCATTGGTCATTAATCCTCTGCCAATTCCTTGTTGGTTTGTAATAACAACAATCGGCTTAAAAAGTCCGGCGAATATCATTAATGCTTCAGTTACACCCGAAATAAACTCAAATTCATCCGGATGTTTCACATAGTCATCCGGAATGCGTTGGTTTATAACCCCATCCCGGTCAAGGAATAATGACCACCCCTCTCCTATTGTCAGTTTTTTAGTCATATTTTTCCAGATAAAGGAATCATTGTCTGAGCTTTAACATAATCTTCGGGAATACCCATATCCAGGAAAAAGCCATCGCTTTGAA
>JBBSDG010000412.1:0-4327 GCA_038249635.1 Bacteroidales bacterium
AAAGACCATTTCAACGAGCTGGAGCAGGAAATGAAAGAATTTATTATTGGCAACAAAATTGAAAAACTTGAACTTAAATAAAAAAACGACAGGTGAAAACAAATTGCGGCCCGCGTGAGGGATTGAAGCGGAAAGCCCGCAACTGTGAGGCACGAGCGACGAGGACTTGCAACGTAAAGCCCGACCGGCTTTTCGCCGGGCACGCCAAAAAAATTAATTGAGCATTTAGATCAAATCTAAATTTCAGGATTTCATACTGATGTTTCACAGTTTTGCGTAATTTTGTCATAACAATACTAAAGCTCCTTGCTTTAATGATTTTATCAAAACACAGTGGAATCGATGGAAATAACACTTTTTATTCCGGCCCTGCTGAAAAACTATAGACGCTTGTTCGAGTGCCTGATGTTTTATAATTAAACTTACCTTTCCTATATTACTTTCTGCAACGAAGAATGTTTCGTATTTTTAGTATGCGAAGCTTTCGGCTTACGCGAATAAACATTTCAACTATCATCATTTAAATGAAGCAACCATGTTTGAAAAAATAAATCCACATACCGCAACGCCGGAAAGGCCTGCCACGTCAGAAGGCAATTTCTATGAGCCTATAAAAAACAGTATTGGTCCGGGCATGAACGAACGTGTGCAGAAACTCCGGAAACTGAGTGTTGAAGCCGAACCTTCGCTTTCGATTGAACGGGCTTTGCACGAAACTGCATTTTACAAGGAAAATTATGGTAAGTATTCCGTCCCGGTTTTAAGGGCAATGAATTTTATGGATCACTGCCAAAAGAAAACTATTTACCTGGGCGAAGGTGAGCTGATTGTAGGTGAGCGTGGTCCAAAACCAAAATGCGTATCTACTTTCCCTGAGCTTACCTGCCACAGCGTGGAGGATTTTCATGTGCTGAATACGCGCGATATGCAACGCTACACCATCAGCCGGCAAGATATCGACACATACGAAAAAGAGGTAATTCCTTACTGGCAGGGCAAAACGCAACGCGAACGAATATTCAGCCACGTGCCTAGCGAATGGCGGGCTGCTTACGAGGCAGGCCTTTTTACCGAATTTATGGAACAGCGCGCACCCGGTCATACCGCTCTCGATGGCAAAATTTATCAAAAAGGAATGCTGGATTTCAAAAAGGAGATTGCTGCAAACCTGGCTGCATTGGATTATTTGAATGATCCTGAAGCTACAGATAAAGCTGAGCAGTGGAAAGCAATGGATATATCGTGTGATGCGGTTATCGTGTTTGCCGAACGACATGCGGACCTGGCTGAAAAACTTGCTGCAGTAGAAAATGATACTAAAAGAGCAGCAGAACTTCGTCGGATAGCCGAAGTCTGCCGTTGGGTTCCGGCTCATGCTCCGCGAAATCTATGGGAAGCTATACAGATGTACTGGTTTGTTCACTTGGGTACAATTACCGAGTTGAATGGCTGGGATGCCATGAACCCGGGCCATTTCGACCAGCACCTGGCACCATTTTATTACAAGGAAATAGCTGAAGGAACGCTTACGAGAGATGAAGCTAAGGAACTGATCTCCTGTTTCTGGATAAAAGTGAACAATCATCCTGCACCGCCAAAAGTAGGGATTACTGCCCGCGAAAGTGGAACTTACAACGATTTTACGAATATTAATTTGGGTGGAGTTAAGTCCGATGGCTCGGATGGAACCAGCGAGGTTTCGTATATTATGCTCGAAGTAATTGAGGAACTTCATATCCTTCAGCCAGGTAACTCGGTGCATATCAGTGCTAAAACACCTGACAAATTCCTTCATGCTGCCGCTCACGTTATAAGGCAAGGACATGGATATCCATCGGTATTTAATCCCGATATTTATATTCTGGAAATGCTGCGACAGGGAAAATCATTGCAGGATGCACGTGAAGGTGGCTGCAGCGGATGTATCGAAGTGGGTGCTTTCGGCAAGGAAGCATACCTGTTAACTGGTTACCTAAATGTTCCTAAAATATTTGAAGTTACTCTGAATAATGGTATAAATCCGGTAACCGGAAAAATGGTCGGAATACAAACCGGCGATCCGCGGAGTTTTAAATCTTACGATGACCTTTATGATGCTTTCCTGAAACAGCTCCGGTTTGTGGTTGATCAGAAAATGAGGGTGAGCAATTATATCGACCGCATGTTTGCAAAATATGCTCCGGCGCCATTTCTATCGGTGGTTATTGATGATTGTATCAGCAAAGGCCGCGACTATTACGATGGCGGACCACGTTACAACACAAGTTACATACAATGCTGCGGACTGGGTACTGTTACTGATAGCCTGGCTGCGCTGAAAAAACATGTATTCGAAGAAAAAACTTTCGGTATCGAAAGGGTTTTAAATGCAGTATTGAAAAATTTTGAAGGCGAGGAATTGCTGCGTCAAACCATAATTAACCGCACACCGTTTTTTGGTAATGATGATGAATATGCAGATTCAATTGCAATTAAGGTTTACAATGACCTGGTTGAAACGATTGATGGTAAGCCAAATATTAAACCCGGCGGGAAATACCATCTGAATATGCTTTCCACCACTTGCCATGTGTATTTCGGCAAGGTAATGGGGGCAACGCCAAATGGCCGCCTGGCAGGGAAATCTATATCCGACGGCACTTCACCATCGCATGGCGCCGATACTCACGGACCATCGGCTGTTGTGAAATCACTTACCAAACTGGATCATGTAAAATCGGGCGGCACTTTGCTTAATCAGCGTTTCCTGCCAAGTATGATGCGCAAAGAAGAGGATATCAAAAAACTTGGCCATTTGATACGCAGCTATTTTACACTTGGCGGCCACCATATACAGTTTAATGTAGTTGATACCGCCACTTTATATGCAGCCCAGGGCTGCCCTGAGGATTATAAAGATTTACTGGTGCGAATGGCAGGTTACAGCGATTATTTCAACGATATGAATGCCGACTTACAGCAGGAAGTGATTGAAAGGACGGAGAATGATTCGTTTTAGGAATTTCGGATCTCGGATCTCAGATTTTCATCCAAAACTCTTCAAATCCTTCAAACCATTCAAACTCCTCAACCCCATCAATCTCTTCAATCCCATCAATCCCATCAATCCCATCAATCCCATCAATCCCTTTTTCACATTTAAATGCCCGACTCCTTAATCTTCGACATAAAACGCTACGCCATTAACGATGGACCAGGCATACGCGTTGTGGTTTTTTTTAAGGGATGTAACCTGCATTGTGCATGGTGCCACAACCCGGAAAGCATATCGCCGAAAGTCGAAAAAATGTATGCTCCGGCAAAGTGCATTAAATGTGGAACCTGCGTTGATGCCTGTCCTGAACATGCAATCACACTCACTATTGATGGCATCATAACCGATCAGGAACTCTGCAAAATGTGTGGGAAATGCGCCGAAGTGTGTCCCACCAAAGCCATCGAAATGTCAGGAAAGGTGATGACGGTAAAAGAAATCATGGAGATCATTGAGAAGGAGCGGATATTTTTCGACCAGTCGGGCGGCGGAGTTACTTTTTCGGGAGGCGAGCCGCTGGTACATATAAAAATGCTGACTGAATTACTTGATGAATGTCGAATGAAAGGTTTTCACACAGCCATTGATACCGCAGGACATGTTAATACCGCAACTATTCTTGAAATTGCTGATAAGGCGGATCTGTTTCTGTACGATTTAAAGATGATGGATTCCACTTTACACAAGAAATGGATTGGCGCTGGCAATGAACTAATTCTTCAAAACCTGATTGCAATTGCCAAAACCGGAGTTCATATCATTATCCGGATTCCTTTAATTGGCGGGGTAAATGATACGGATGAAAATATTGAACAAACAGCTAAATTCATTTCTGACCTTGCCGGTGACAAAAAAGAAGTTCACCTATTGTCCTATCACAGCATCGCTCAAAATAAATATATGAAACTGGGCAAATTGGATGCCTTCGAACTATTGCATGAACCTAATAATGAAACACTCGCGAAAGCAATTGCAAAGTTTGGTGAATTTGGAATAAGGGCAAGTGTTGGGGGTTAGATGCGAGATGGGGTAAGAAGGATTAAGGGGTAAGATGTAAGGTATAAGTTGTAAGTTGTAATGGGTGAGGTTAAGGTCTTGAAATGTAAAGGGTGAATACGAATTTACAGATAAATTTCGATATCCTCTGAATTCAAAAAAGTCAAAGTAAAAAATGCCCCTCTCCAAGTCTGTTTAAGAACCATAAATTGTAATGTTTTATCTGAAACGTATAGAATTAAAGGAGAACTTCACCATTAAAACCTAAAACATAATTTGACATAATTTTAATATTTA
>JBBSDG010000413.1:0-4311 GCA_038249635.1 Bacteroidales bacterium
CTATACTGCAACCGCCACAAACAATACGGGATTAACATACACGCTGGATGCAGCTAGTATCACCGGAGGTAACTCAATCGTGGCAGGTACCGGTGCGGTAACATATGTTGCAGGATGGAGTGATACTTCTATCATCACTGCCAGTGCCGCAGGATGTAACGGACCAAAAACAGCAACTCATACCGTAACCATCACACCAACTGTCGGTACCCCGGTATTTACCCTCGGTGCAACATCGAATCGCTGCAGGGGTGCAGGTTCAACAACTTATACCGCAACGGCAACAAACAACACAGGACTCACCTATACACTCGATGCAGCTTCTCTAACAGGAGGTAATACCATTGTCGCTGCGACAGGTGCTGTAACCTATGTAGCCAGTTGGAGCGGAACAACAACCATTTCGGTAAACGCAACAGGGTGTAACGGTCCGGCAACGGCTACACACACAGTGACCATTATCAGTGACCAAATCTGGACAGGAGCAGTAAGTAATGATTGGAATATCGCAGGAAACTGGTCTTGCAGTTTTATCCCGGATCTGACAACAAACGTTCAAATACCTAATTTGACAAATAAACCTATTCTTAGTAGCGGACCAATTGGTGCAGCTAAAGATATCGTAATCGCGGTCGGAGCATCGTTAACCGTCACGGGGAATACGCTTCAGATTGCCGGAACAATCACGAATAACGGCACATTTACGGCAACTGCAGGAACTATCGAAATGAAAGGCTCTGCCGCTCAAACAATTGGAACAAGTGTTTTTGCTACTAATACTATTGCCAATTTGACCATTACAAATTCCGCAGGAGTCACTTTATCAGGTGCTCTGAATGTTACCGGAATTGTCTTGGCACAGACTGGTAATCTGAATTCAGGAGGGAATCTAACCCTTGTATCATCAGCTACTCAAACTGCACTTATTGATGGAACCGGTTCCGGGGATGTTTTGGGTAATGTTAATATGCAACGTTACCTGCCAAAGGCATTTGGATATAAATATTTTAGTTCACCATTCCAACATGCAACAGTAAATGAATTTGTAGATGATATCAATCTGTCAGCTTCGTTTCCAACCTTGTACAAGTACGACGAAAACCATTTATCTCCCACACTTACTGATATTTCGGGTTGGACAGTTTATACTGCAACGACAGGTATTCTCAATTCGCTGGAAGGTTATGCAGTGAATTTCGGTCCAGCTTTACCTTCTGCGACAGCCGACATGACAGGGTTGGTTACTAATGGGTTGGTAAATGTTAATCTAAAGAATCATAACAGAACATACACCCAAGGTTTTAATCTTGCAGGAAACCCGTACCCTTCACCAATCGACTGGGATGCGGCAAGTGGCTGGACAAAAACAAATGTAGATAATGCGATCTGGTTCTTCAATGCTGGAAATACAGACCAGTACACAGGGATTTACAGCAGTTACGTTAATGGGGTTTCAACTGGAATTGCAGATAAAAATATTGCATCGATGCAGGGATTTTTTGTACATGTTACAAACGGATCTTTCCCGGTAAATGCAACACTTGGAGTTACTAATTCTGTCCGGACAAACAATCTTACTCCAATTTTCAAAGCAGCAGCTTTTGATACCCGTACAATTCTCCGTTTTGCTGCAAGTTTTGATACAAAAAATGCAATAGAAGATGCTGCTGTTATTTATTTCGATGACCAGGCCAACCGTCGTTTCGAAAAAGATTTGGATGCGTTGAAAATGTTGAATACCGATCTTCTTGTACCTAATATTTATACTCTATCACCTGATCCTGAACATCTATCAATCAATGGAACGGCTACTCCGAGTGATAGTATTACAAAGATCCCTCTGGGTATTAATACTTTTACTGACGGGTGGATTAACTTTAATGCAAAAGATATCAGTAAATTGCCGTCCAACATGCATATCTATCTGATAGATGCGGTCGGAAACGTAACGCAGGATTTAAAACAATATCCGACTTATCGGTTCTACCTGAAAGCGGGTGAATACAACAATCGTTTTACGTTGGTTTTCTCGCTTTCGAGCCAGAACAAACCCGCAGAAATCGTTGAAAAAATGTTTACAATCGTTAGATCAGGAGACCGGCTATATGTAAAAGTGAACCTGCCATTCAATACTAAAGGAGATCTTTTTGTAACAAATATGGGAGGTCAGACCTTGCTTCGAAAAGATGTTTACGAAATGGAAACCGTTGAGATCAAACAGAATGTTGGTAGTGGCCTTTATGTTGTATCCATGATTTCGGGTAAAAGAACACAGTCGGAAAAAATACTAATACGAAAAGATTATGAATAGCCAGATTCAATATAGATTATCAGGAAGGCTGTTAATGCCATTTTGTTTATTGATTTGCTTATTAACTACTTTCATTTCAGGTTATGCGCAGGAACAGCCACCGAAACCAATTGAGGTCAAAATAAAGAGTGTAAATACACTACAAGGGCTTAATTTTGGAATTATTGCACCCTCGTCTAATGTTGGCTTTGTAACAATACCAGCGTCATTTCCTGGTCCGCGGGTTTGGTCCAATGTAATTCTATTAGCGGGTGGAACTTACTCTCCTGCGCTTTTTGAAGTTTTAGCTATTCCTGGAACTTTGATCACAATTGAGTTGCCCACCTCTGTTTTTTTAAACAATTTGCCTTCAGGAACTCTAAAAATAACAGATCTAGTGTCGAGCACTGGATCACCCTTTATTACAACTAGCGATATTACTTCTGTATATATCGGCGGAAAACTGAACGTTAACACTATTAGCTTTCAACCACCGGGAAATTATGGCGGAAGTGTAGAAGTAAAATTTACTCAAATACAGCAATAATTAAATATTTATAATCCAATATGCTACAAATAGTTACGTACTACAAAATCAATTACCGGAAATGCTCCATACGCGTTTCCGGTTTTTTGACATTTATTGCGTATCTGCTTGTTCTATTGACTACTATACCATCCGTTGGTTCTGCTCAGAATGAACCTGAATACGATGAAATATCGGTTTTCTTTAATGTTCAGAAAGTTGGCGGAGCCGACCTATCGGCTGTCATCCGCGACGAAACCGTGTATCTTCCGGTCGTCGATATCTTCTCCTTTTTGAAAATCAAAAATACCCCATCGGCACAACTCGATTCCATTACTGGCTTTTTCATCAATCAACAGTCGACATATGTCATTGATAAGCAAAACAAAAAAATCACTTATCAGGATAAGGTCTATAACCTTAAGAGTGATGATATCATTCAGACGGAAACAAATCTCTACCTTCGTTCCCCGCTTTTCGGACAAATATTTGGATTGAATTGTACTTTTAGTTTCAGAAGTTTGTCAGTGATGCTGGATACCAAACTGGAGTTGCCTATTATCCGTGAGATGCGCCAGGAACAGATGCGGGCAAACATTAACAAACTTAACGGAGAAGTCAAAACCGATACTATGATCGGAAGAAAATACCCTGCGTTGCACTTTGGAATGGCCGACTGGTCGGTTATATCTAGCCAACCACTACACGGGAAAACGGACACCCGGATGAATCTGGCATTGGGATCGGTAATTGCTGGCGGAGAAGCTAATGTGTTGCTCAATTACAGCAATACCATACCTTTTACCGAAAAGCAGCAGCAGTACTTGTGGCGATTTGTCAATAACGATCGCCCAATCTTGCGGCAAGTTTCTGCCGGAAAAATTTACACGCAAGTGACATCCTCCATTTATGACCCGATTGTCGGTTTTCAGCTGACCAATACACCTACAACTTACCGACGTTCCTTTGGCACTTACACCCTTAGCGATATTACAGAACCCAACTGGTTAGTTGAACTCTATGTCAATGATGTAATGGTAGATTATATGAAAGCTGATGCATCAGGATTTTATAAGTTTGAGGTTCCATTAGTTTACGGGAATTCAGCGGTAAAACTCCGGTTTTACGGACCCTGGGGTGAAGAACGAATGAAAGAAGAGAATATTAGCATTCCATTTACTTTTCTGCCCGCTAAAGAGCTGGAATATACTTTGAGTGCAGGTATTGTCGAAGACACGCTAAGCAGCAGGTTTTCGCGTGCTTCATTGAATTATGGTGTCAGTCGTCGATTAACGGTGGGAGGCGGTGTTGAATACCTTTCATCGCTGATGACCAAAAATGCAATGCCCTATCTGAGCACTTCTCTTCGGTTGATGAGCGGATTACTCGTTACAGGAGAATATACCTATGGCGTTCGGGCAAAAGGATTGCTCAGCTATCGGCTCCCTTCGAATATCCAGTTCGAATTAAATTACACAAAATATGTCGAGGGGCA
>JBBSDG010000414.1:0-4294 GCA_038249635.1 Bacteroidales bacterium
CGGTAAAAAAGTAACAGGCTTTACCAATACTGAAGAAGATGCCGTTCAACTGACCAAGGTTGTTCCTTTTTTGCTGGAAGATGAATTGAAGGAAAAAGGAGGAATATATTCGAAAAAAGAAAATTGGGCTTCGTATGTAATCAAGGATGGTTTATTGATAACCGGCCAAAATCCGGCGTCATCCGAAGAAGCTGCCAGGCAACTGCTTGCGGTTTTGAAAAAAGAGTCCGATTGAGATGGAATAAAAACAATTGTCATATTGACTCAAAGGCTTAATAATTAAATAAAATACAAAATAAAACGGCCAGTTTCTTACAATAAATAATTACTAATACAAAAAACGACTAAAATGATAATCCAAATAAACACCGACAAAAACATCACAGGCTCAGATGAAACATCTGCTTCCATAGAGTCCACAATTTCTGCAGCATTAAACCGGTTTAGTGGTAAAATTTCGCGACTGGAAGTACATCTATCAGATGAGAATAGCCAGAAGGAAGGACTTAGTGACAAGCGTTGTATGCTCGAAGCCCGTATCGAAGGCATGCAGCCCATTGCCGTCACAAATCAGGCTGGTACTATGGAGCAAGCCATTGATGGGGCTATTGAGAAATTAAAAGCATCTCTTCAAACCATTTTTGGAAAGTTGAAGACATACTAAAAAATTGACAAGTGAATTAAAAACAATCATGCAGGCAATAATGCTTTGCAGATTTTTACATAAAAGAAAGGAATACCATGAGCACATTCAAAACTAAAGACAAAACAAAGATTTATTTCAAAGATTGGGGAACGGGCAAACCTGTCGTTTTCAGTCACGGCTGGCCGCTTGATGCGGATGCTTGGGAATCGCAGATGGTTTTCCTGGCCTCGCACGGCTATCGCTGCATTGCTCACGACCGACGCGGTCATGGCCGCTCGGGTCAGCCATGGAATGGTAATGAAATGAATACCTATGCCGATGATTTATCCGAACTGATGGAATTACTGGACATTAAAGACGCTACCCTAATAGGACATTCTACGGGTGGCGGTGAAGTTGCCCGTTACATCGGCCGTCACGGAACTTCTCGCGTTGCCAAAGTGGTATTAATGGGTTCAGTAACTCCATTAATGCTTAAAACTGAAGCCAATCCTGGTGGTCTTCCAATAGATGCTTTTAACGACATACGTGCCGGTGTTGCGGCCGACCGTTCGCAATTTTTCAAAGACTTGTCCGAGGCCTTTTTTGGTGCAAATCGCAAAGGTAGCAAGGCAACTCAGGGAATGCGCGATGCTTTCTGGTTTCAGGGAATGATGGGTAGTTTGCAAAGCGAACTGGAATGTATCAAAGCTTTTTCGGAGACGGATTTCACCGCTGACCTGAAAAAAATCGACGTTCCTACACTTCTTATCCATGGCGACGACGATCAGATTGTACCTATTGAGGCTTCGGCCAAACTTGCTGTAAAGCTTATAAAAAATGCAAAACTTACTGTCTATCCTGGCGGACCGCACGGCATGGCCGAAACGCATAAGGAAAAACTAAATGCTGATTTGCTGGCTTTTATTAAAACATAACTGAAGCATAAATTAGCTGACCTGTGCCCGTCTTAAAGGTCAGAATAAATGTGGTTTAAGGGTTAGGTTTTTCGATCCGGGTTTTAAGGTTCCGGCATCATAAATGAGTCTTAATCCATATACTGAGCCATTTGCCCAAAACTATAAAACCTGAGTTTTGTTAAAAAATAAAAACCTCAAGTTATGGAAGAACAGATCATTAAAATTCTCGACATCGAGCCTGTTACACATGATGTAAAGCGATTCAGGGTCGAAAAACCGAAAGGTTACAAATTTATCCCCGGACAGGCTACGGAAGTTTCAATCAATACCACTGCTTTGAAGGATGAAAAGCGGCCATTCACTTTTACTGGTTTAAATACAGAATCTTATCTCGAGTTTACTATCAAAATTTACCCTTCGCACAAAGGTATAACCAATGAGCTTGGAAAGCTTAAAACCGGCGCCGAACTCATCATCAGGGATGTATGGGGTGCCATTAATTACAAGGGCAAAGGCGTGTTTATTGCCGGAGGTGCCGGTGTAACACCTTTCATCTCAATTTTCAGGGATTTGAAAACAAAAAATGAAGTCAGCGGAAATATCCTGGTATTTGCCAATAAATCCAAGTCCGACATTATTCTTGAAAAAGAATTTAAGAAAATGTTAGGTGATGCTTTCATCAATATTCTATCGGATGAGGATGTAAAAGGCTATTCTCACGGAATGATTAATGAGGATTTTCTGAAAGCCAACATTAATGATTTCGGTAAAAATTTCTATGTCTGTGGCCCGCCACCTATGATGGATGCTGTTCTGAAACAACTGGCAAACCTGGGAGCTCCTGATGATTTAATAACTATGGAAATCTGATTTTGAAAGCTCTTCCCGAATTTAGTCAGTTTTAAACCTTAATGATGAAAACCATACTCATTTTTGTAGCCACACTGGATGGGAAAGTAACCAAATGGGGTGATCCCTTAGTCCGGAAATGGTCGTCGAAAGAAGACAAGGCTTACTTTGGCAATATCTGGAAGGACTCCATGCTAATTGTAATGGGAAGCAATACGTTTAATGCTCATCATGTTAAACCTTCGGTAAACCATCATTTCATAGTAATGACGTCGGAACCGGCAAAATACAAGGAATTGGAAGTGCCCGGACAACTTGAATTTTCCGATAAATCACCGGCTCAGCTTTCTGCACGTGTGGATGAGCAGGGTTATAAAAATATGCTCCTGATAGGCGGGCCTCATGTTGCCACTTCGTTTTTAAAAGAACAATTGGTTGACGAATTATGGCTCACGATAGAACCCCGGATCTTCGGAACAGGAGGCAGTTTCGTAATTGAAGAAGAACTCGACATAGATTTAGCCTTATTGAGCTGCGAAAAGGTAAATGAGCGCGGAACACTGATAACCAAATATGCAGTGGTGAAGAAATGATTAATTGATTTACCGGGTACACGATATGCCTTTTTGGTAAGCCAGATAATTAACCTCGAATTTAGCTGTATGTCAGAAATAACAGAAGATAAAACATTGGAAAAAGTTCGCAATCGCCGTGTTCACATGGCCAATGAACGCACATTTCTTGCCTGGATCAGGACAAGCATTGGAATAATGGCCTTCGGTTTTGTCGTCGAAAAGTTCGCCTTGTTCATGAAACAAATGTCGTTTTTTATAGAAAAATCATCAATTGAAAGTACGTTACCTCCTGCACCCGGATATTCAGCTATCGTTGGAATATTCCTTGTCGGTTTCGGCACGTTGATGAGTTTGCTTGCATTTATCAGATACAAAAAAGTTAATAGACAAATAGATGAAGATTCCTATAAACCCTCATCTATACTTGACATTCTACTTCTTATGGCAGTCATGGTAGTTGGAATTTTCCTTGTAATTTATCTGATTCATAGTATTTAACCCTGATTAAATAGAATAGGAATACGCAAAAAATCAAAGGACTTTTTGAACTAACAGAAAGGAGGGAAAAAATGAGTAGCAGTAAAAAACTCACTATCGTTCAGATGAACGACACCCATGCATATTTTGATATCCACCAGGAGATGTTCTGGCAGGGCGACCACGCCGTTTACCGCCAGGCCGGAGGTTACGCACGCATCGCTACCCTTGTAAAGCAGATTCGGACTGAAAGCCAGGGGAGTTGTCTTTTTTGCGATTCTGGTGATACATTACATGGAACCTTTCCTGCCATTGACACGCAAGGAAAAGCTATGATCCAGATTTTAAACTCATTGGGTCTTGATGCCATGGCGGCCCACTGGGAATTTGCTTTTGGCCCAAAGATTTTTACCCTGCGGGTTGCTGAACTCAATTACCCTATGCTGGCAATCAATGTTTTTGATAAAGAGACAAAAAAACCTGTGTTTCAGCCTTATGTCGTAAAAGAGATTGGCGGATTACGAATCGGTCTTATTGGAATTGCGTCAAATATTGTTGACAAAACCATGCCGCCATCCTTCAGCGATGGGATATATTTTACACTTGGCAAAGATGAACTTCCGCCTGTTATTGATGTGCTGCTTTCAAAGGAAAAGGTTGACCTGATTGTGCTGATTTCACATCTTGGCTTCACTCAGGATATAAAGCTTTTATCCGAAATACAAGGCATAGATGTTTGTTTGAGCGGCCATACCCATAACAGGCTTTACAAACCGGTTCTTGTTGGGGAAACCATTTTAATACAATCAGGATGCCATGGTTCATTTTTGGGTCGTTTGGATTTAGAG
>JBBSDG010000415.1:0-4279 GCA_038249635.1 Bacteroidales bacterium
AGCTTCGCCGAAATCACGGGCCAAAGCACGTATATAAGTGCCTTTTGAACATACAATCCGAAAATCGATTTCAGGCATTTCAATTCGCGTAATTTCAAAAACAGGAACATTTACCGGGCGTGCGGCCAATCCCAGGTCTTTGTCTTTCCTGGCTGATTCGTAGGCACGTTTGCCATCGATTTTAATAGCGGAAAACATAGGTGGTATCTGCATGATATCGCCGCTCAGGCCGAGAGCGGCTTCCTGTATCATTTGCGGTGTAATATGCGAAGTTGGAAAGGTTTCATTTACCTCTTTTTCCATATCGTATGATGGAGTGGTGGCTCCAAGCACAAAGGTGCCGGTATATTCCTTGTCGAAATCCTTGAATTCCTCTATACGTTTGGTGGCTTTGCCTGTACAAACTATTAAAAGTCCGGTTGCAAGCGGATCGAGGGTGCCGGCATGTCCGACTTTAATTTTTTTACCGCCTAGCAAGTGTTTCATTAATCCACGCAGCGAGCCGATTACATCGAAGGAAGTCCAGCGGTAGGGTTTGTTTACAAGCAATATTTCGCCTTCGGTGATATTGAGCATTATTTATGTATAAGGTAAAGGTTTCGAAAATCCTTGAAATCAAATAATGAATATCGAATAATGAATATCGAACGATGAAGTATCTTATTTGAACTCATTTATTCCTTTCAATATTCTTTTTCGCTGTTTCAACACTTTTGTTAAAAATAGCGGTTAACTCATTACATTCTTTCAATGCTTTTCAACTAACACTAATTTATCTGTTAAAGGATACCGTTTAATAATTTTCAAGCTGATCCGGATTTCACGAAGTTCCTTTAATATTATCTTTACTTTGTGTATAAAGTCGTTTCTTGATTCTGCACTTTGTGCTTCTCCTTAAATCAATGCGGGGGCAGTACCTGATCGAACAACCTGACCTGAAATATGCTTACCAGCGGCTGAAGTAAACATATTTTCAGATATTTCAATGATATAAATTGCAAAATCAATCAGTCTTTCTTCCAGGTCAAAAATTCTTTTTTCTGTATTTTGTTCTGTATCCATAATTCCAGTCATTTTTGAAAAGACTTCATTATTCAATATTCGATATTCAATATTCGATATTTAGAACTTCATCTTACACCACCTTCAAATCAACACCTAATGCAAGTAGAATAAGCAGAACGGCACCTACAATAATCCGGTAATATCCGAACACCTTGAAACCATGTTTCTGAAGGTATGTGATGAAGAATTTTATCGCCATCAAAGCAACCACGAAAGCTACCAGGTTCCCGACCAGCAAAACACCAATATTGTCAACGTTGAAATGTTTGTAATCTTTAAGCAATTTATAGGCAGATGCTGCCGCCATGGTAGGCACAGCCAGAAAGAAGGAAAACTCGGCTGCTTTGGTTCGTGTGAGTTTTTGCTGCATACCTCCAATGATGGTGGCTGCTGAGCGCGAAACGCCCGGTATCATGGCAATGCATTGATAAACTCCAATTATAAAAGCATTTTTATAGGAAGGCTCTCTTTTTTCGTCGGTATTGATAAACCACTTGTCAACAAATAAAAACAAAATACCGCCAATCAAAAGCATCAGAGCCACTACAAATACACTTTCGAGCATGGCGTCAATCTGGTCGCTGAAAAGAAAGCCCAGAATGGCTGCCGGGATAAATGCGACAAAAAGCTTGAAATAAAAATCGAAGGATTGAAGGAATCGTTTCCAGTACAATACAATAACCGACAGAATAGCTCCGAACTGTATATTTACGGTAAATGCTTTGGTAAATTCATTCATATCAGTGCCAAGCAAGCGCTCCGCAATAATCATATGGCCGGTGGAAGAGATGGGAAGAAACTCCGTTATTCCTTCAACAATTGCAATAATAATGGCTTCGAAATATGTCATACTAATCCTTTGGCCTTTTCATTATGGCTACAATCTCAATTCCGAAGCCAATTAAAATAAGGATTGGCGCCAGGGTAATCCGCCTGAAACTAAACATTTCCATGTTGAACACGTTGGGGTCTTTCGATCCGCCGCCGGTCATCAGGATAAATCCCAGAACGATAAATCCTACGCCTATCAGAATCAGGATGTAGTTTTCTTTTCCGAATGCAAATACGGGGCGACTGTTATCTTCATCTCTTTTTATGGCTTCCGCAGCCATTGGTTTCGTAGTTTTTGCCATTTTTCAGGTGTGATTTTGAACTGTTTTTTTGAAAAGGAAGAGGGAAATGGAGTTATGATAGCTTTGTGGTGTAGTTGAATATTAATTCGAATAAAGGTTATCAATTTTCATTCGCAGGTATTTGTTTACCGAAAACCAGGTTGAGAAAGCTGACAGGATAACCCCTAAAATTAGAACTCCGAGAAAGAAAATTGCAAATTGAGTGTAATCCTGCAGAGCGATAATTTCGGGTATGCGCTGCCTGGCCAAAAATATAGTGCCAATTAGCAACAAGTCAGCAATTATAGCCGCAATAATGCCATGAACAATGCTTTTGCGTATGAAAGGCAGGCGTATAAAATTCTCAGTGGCTCCAACAAGTTGCATGCTTCTGATCAGGAAACGCTTGGCATAAATAGAAAGCTTGATAGTGTTGTTGATCAGAATTATTGAAATTATCAGAAGAATCAAACTGAAACTTATGATAACCAGGGAGATCTTGCTGATATTGGAATTCACCTGGTCGATAAGTGATTTTTGATAGAGTACTTCTTTTACAAGATTACTGCTCAAAAGTTGTTTTTCGATCCGGGCAATGCTGTCGCTGTTGGCGTATCCTGCCCTGAGTTGTATGTCGATGGAGGCAGGCAAAGGATTATAGCCCAGAAAATTCACAAAATCTTCGCCAAGCTCATTCGATAGTTCTTTGGCGGCTTGTTCGCGCGATATAAATTGAGATTGTTTCACATAGCTTGTCTTTTGCAGGCGCTTCATGTAGTTCTGCACCATATCGTCCGAAACGTTTTCCTTGAGCATCAGCGAAACACTTATATTCTCACGAACGTAATCGGAAAGCTTTTTTCCATGCAAAATAATCATTCCCAAAAGCCCTATCATAAACAATACCAGCATAATACTGATAATGCTTGTAATATATGAAGCTCTGAGCCTGCCACTGCCGACCTGTTTTTCTGCCATTTAAATCACGCTATAAAAGGAAGCGAAATTAAGAATTTTTTTTCAGCCTTGGTAATTTCATTTTCAGCCTTTGCATTTATTAACAATTTCAGGAATAAAGAGTCCACTAATCACACTTATCTGAACACGAATTATCTCTACCCTTTGTGCTAATTTGTGTTCCCTTTGTGCTAATTTGTGGATTAATTCTTCTATGAGAGCAGGCTATTCTCAAATGCTTTAAATTACTACCTTTGCACACTTCTTAGCCAATCTCCGGATATGGCTTAAGTGTTTAACCTGAAACAATTTACACAATACATGGAATACAATTTTGGTGAAGTAGAGAAAAAATGGCAGAAACAATGGGCTGCGGAAAAGGTGTTCAAGACTGAAATCGTGGCCGGGAAACCGAAATATTATGTCCTCGATATGTTTCCTTATCCTTCAGGGGCAGGCTTGCATGTTGGTCATCCGCTGGGTTACATTGCTTCCGATATTTTTTCGCGCTACAAAAGGCTGAAAGGCTTTAATGTGCTTCACCCCATGGGTTACGATGCTTACGGACTTCCTGCCGAGCAGTATGCCATTCAAACCGGTACTCATCCGGCTGTTACTACTGAAATTAATTTGGCCCGTTACCGCGAACAGCTTGATAAAATTGGTTTTTCGTTCGACTGGAACCGTGAAGTTCGCACCAGCGATCCTGATTATTACAAATGGACACAATGGACTTTTATACAGCTTTTTAATTCCTGGTACAATAAGAAATCAAATAAGGCAGAGGCCGTGAGTGAATTGGTCTCTGTTTTTGAAAAAGAAGGAAATGCCTCAGTTTTAGCTGCCTGTAATGAAACTCCCGTATTCAGTGCTTCAGAATGGAAGCAGATGAGTGAAAAACAGCAGCAGGAAACCCTGATGAATTATCGCCTTGCTTACCTGGCTGAAACGGCTGTAAACTGGTGCCCGGCCTTGGGAACGGTTCTGGCTAATGATGAGGTTGCCGAAGGGCATAGCGTTCGCGGTGGCCACCCGGTTGAGCGCAAGAAAATGAAACAATGGCTGCTGCGGATTACGGCTTATGCCGACCGTTTACTTGCCGGGCTTAATACTATCGATTGGACTGAATCCATCAAGGAAATTCA
>JBBSDG010000416.1:0-4267 GCA_038249635.1 Bacteroidales bacterium
CTGAAATAATCCACCAGTGTACATCTTCTTTCCCTTGTAAATGTCCGGGCACGGGTAACGCCTTCGCCTGTGGGACTGGCAATGGTAAACGAAGCAAAGCCTGCGCCGCCATGGCCAAGGCCTGCGTAGCTGGGACCGTTTTTTATAAAGATGGAGCAGTTCATCATCTTGGCCATTTTGCTGAGTTTGGCTATATTAAGCGAATGCATCATTGCCGTGTGCCGGAAGCCATGTTCTACTTCAACAGCAAGATCGATGGCGGTATCTACATCTTTAACTCTCACCAGGGGCATAACGGGCATAAGCTGTTCTGTCCAGAGCAAAGGATGTTCCCTTCCGACCTCGCAAAGCAACAACCTGGTTGACGGTGGAATCGTAAGTCCGATCTGGGATGCAATGAAATCAGCATTTTTGCCTACAAAATTCTTATTGGCAGCTCCTTCCTTTCCTGGACCACCGGGATCGGCAATCACGAGTTCTGTGATCTTTTTTATCTGGTCCTCATTTAGTTCGTACGCGCCATTTTTCTTCATTTCTTCCTTAAGCCTGTCGGCGACGGAAGCAACTACGATGATTTCTTTTTCGCAGATGCAGATCACATTGTTATCGAAGCTGGCTCCATCAACTATATGTTTTCCTGCTTTTGCGATATCAGCCGTTTCGTCCACCACACAGGGAGGATTTCCCGGTCCGGCAGCAATTGCTTTTTTACCGCTGTTCATGGCAACTTTTACAACGGCCGGTCCTCCGGTTACAACCAGAATGGCAATTTTTGGATGCGACATCAGGATTTTTGCCGATTCGATGGTGGGATCGGAAATACAACAAACCAGGTTTGAAGGACCACCACATTCAGTAATAGCTTTGTTCATCAGGCTGACCAGGAAAGCGGAGCATTTTTTAGCAGCCGGATGTGGATTAAAAACAACGGAGTTACCTCCTGCAATCATTCCGATGGCATTGCTGATAATAGATACAGTAGGATTTGTACTTGGTGTAATAGCTCCAATTACGCCGTAGGGAGCTCTTTCGACCAGCGTCAGTCCGTTATCATCCGAAAAGGCTTCAGGAATAACGTCTTCGGTACCAGGAGTTTTAGCTATCCCAAGCTCATTTTTAATAACTTTATCTTCCCAGCGCCCCATACCGGTTTCTTCCCAGGCCATTTTCGATATAATTTCTTTATTGGCGAAGCAGACTTTTCTGATATTTTCGATAATGTCTTTGCGTTTTTCCAAAGTAAGCAAACCCAACTCCCTGAATGCCACCGTAGCTGCATCAATGGCTGAGTGAATATCAGAAAACACACCTGTATTTTTACCTCCGTTATCCTTGGGCAGGTTCAAATCCATGCCGTTTATAACTTCTTCTATGATCTGCCTGACACTTTTTTCCAGATTGTCCATATTTATAAGTTATTGCATGAAATAAGGCTTTGTTTCTATATGCGGCTGCGGAATAAGGGTTGCCATGCATAACTGGTTTTTCGATTTTGCCTTTGCGGTGCCAGCTTCCATCGCAGCCTGAACTGCATCAAGGCTTCCAATCATTTTCACATACGATTTGCCGCCGAATCCGATGGCCAGCCTCACTTCAATAATTTTAACCCCTCCTACTTTGGCTGCCGTATCGGCTGCTTCGATACCCGAAACTACCGACAACGTTTCTATGATCCCGATCGCATTCCATTCGTCAGTGATAATAATTTTACCTATTGCCACCAATGCATCCGGATGTATCATCGGGAGAAACAAACTATCGACGATAAGTTGTTTGCCGGTTTCATAGCCTTTATTATAAGAGTATTCTACAGAAGCCACATCACCACTGAATACAATCAGGTATTTGCCCGGGCACATGGTTCTGGCTTCGATTATCCTTACAGGCGCAACTTTTACCATTTCATCCAGCGCCAGTATTCCAATGGCTATGCTACTGAATTCCAAAGCTCCCAACGCGATTATTTCCACACCATACCTCTACTTCCTGTAAACTACTGTATCGTTTTCATCAATCAGGTCAATAATTCCGACGATCAAAGCATCTACCGGCTTGCTGACAGTGAGAGGCGTTTCCCTTGCCGGACTGCCTTCGGTAACCATAACAAGTTCGCCTTTAGCAGCACCGATGATATCAAGTGCAACGATATAATCGCCTTTCTGTGTCCCATACTGATCGGTTTTATCAACCAAAAGATAGCGCGAACCTGCCATACCGTCATTAATGGTACTGCTTACGATGGTTCCGGTAACTTTTCCCAGGATCATAGCTATTTGTTTTTCAGGTAAGTAAACTCGCCATCCTTTTCGATATTATCGACAATGGCGATGATGGCTGAATCGGAAGGCTTGCCTTCGGTAACTCCCGTCATACGGGCGCTGCTACCAGAAACATAGAATACTATTTCGCCATTTCCGGCACCCACACTGTCCATTGAAACAACAAAGTCATTTTTCCCTTTCATGGTCACCGGATCGATTTTTTCGACAAGTAAAAATCTGATCCCTTCTATTTTCGGGGATTTATGACTTGAAACTACGGTTCCTACTACCCTTGCCAATATCATGATGTTTCCGGTTAATGATTTATTCTTCCGGCTACAGTTTCTGCTGCGCCGTTGGATTAGCCTCTAGTATTTACAGGCAAATTACTTCTTTGCATTCCCTCTGCCAAGTGGCAAAGCACTGTCAACATTAGCGTGTGGCCTTGGGATAATATGCGATGAAATTATTTCGCCTACTTTTTGAGCAGCCTGAACACCGGCATCCACAGCGGCTTTAACCGAAGCAACATCACCACGTACGATGGCAGTTACATAACCTCCACCGATTCTTTCGAAGCCTATCAATTCGACTTTTGCAGCTTTAACCATTGCATCCGAAGCTTCAACCATAGCAGCAAAGCCTTTGGTTTCAATCATTCCCAGTGCGTCTGAATTATTGTCATTCATAATTTTATGTCCTTTAGATTTGTGATTACTGATTAATATTCTTCCCTGCCTGTAATTTCGGCCAGGCGTTTTTCAACAATTTTCTTAGCTTCCAGAACTTCGGCTTCGTCGCCGGCGATATATACCCTACCGAATTTCCCAAATCCCACTACCTCAATAATGTTAATATGAGCGGTTTTTTCGGCTTCGTTTGCAGCATAATATGCATATCCGGCAGGCTCGACTTCCAATACAAACAAGGTATCGCCTTTCAGAATCATATTGCCATGTCGGGTTCTGTTAATTAACTGAGCATGATGATCTTCCACGTTCTTTATCAACTGACTGGTAAGAATCCTGGGTTTGATACGGTCGGTTTCCGATTTTTCGATAGTTCTTAACACCGTTTCACCGGCCACGCGTGTGTCGCCCTGACTGTCGGAGTGAACTTCGAGCATACCATAAGCACGTTCAACAATCTGCATACCGGGAGTTACATTGGTTGCCTTAAGGGCGATGTCGGTAAGTGTATTGATTTCGATGCCCGGCGCAATTTCGATAATGCAGCACGCCTGTCCGCTTACCGGCAGGTAACCTTTCGAAACGGTGGATAAATAGGAGGCCATCTGCAATTGCAGGGAATCAATAAAAATATAGGTTCTGAGATCTATCATGGTTATTTGCCTTTTTTAGGTTGTTTCGCACTCAGTGGAAGCGCACTGTCCACATTCGGATGAGGTCTGGGTATGATGTGGGTGGATATAATTTCGCCCACTTTTTGTACTGCCTGCACGCCGGCATCCACAGCGGCTCTAACTGCTGCTACATCGCCACGGACAATAGAGGTAACATAACCGCCGCCTATTTTTTCGAAGCCGACAAGTTCGACCTTTGCAGCTTTTACCATGGCGTCAGAAGCCTCTACCATAGCTACGAACCCTTTGGTTTCAATCATCCCAAGGGAGCTCATTTCATCATTTGCCATACTGTATCTTTTTTAAGATTTTCATACCAAAAGGCATTTCACGTATTTAGAAAAGAAAGATGCTTCGTAAAACCGAAGTATCTGGTACAAGCTTAAAGTCCATAAATGATAGGCTGAAGCTGGTATTGTGTCAAATTGCAGTATTTCTAACAGAATTCTTCCTGCAAATATATCTTTTTTTTAAGTGCTGCAAATTTTTTATACCTAATATTAAGGCTACATAATATTTTGATGTGCTGGAAAAGTTATGTCCACATTAGATATATGATTTGTTAAAATAATTAGAATAAATTGATGAATTAATTCAGAAATTGAATTAATATTTATTTTTTCGTCCTTTTCCCTTGATGGAA
>JBBSDG010000417.1:0-4264 GCA_038249635.1 Bacteroidales bacterium
GGAGCTCATGAGACCGCTGCGCTAAGTTGGTACTTTTCCACTTGTACTGAGCGAAGCCGAAGTATCAAGGGAAAAGGACGAAAAAATAAATAATAATTCAATTTCCGAATAAATTCATCAATCTATTCTATTTATTTTAACAAATTATATATCTAATGAGGCATAAACTTTTCCAGCACATCAAAATATTATGTTGCCATCATTCGCAGGTTAAGCTACCTTTGTTTCTGCAAATTAACGACATTACATATAATATCCGATATGATATCTAAAAACACACAAACTGAGATAGATACATGCTATCTTTATCAAAAACTTGCTGAAAATGAACCTGATGCAACCATTGCGGATGTTTACAGGCAGATGAGTGAAATTGAAAAAAGTCATGCCGAGGCTTTTGCTGCGCGCGAAAATATCAGTTTAGAGAACTTAATAAATCCTTCCTGGCGAGCAAAGACCTTAAACACCATCGGGCGCATAATTGGTTATGATTACATTTTGGGTGTGTTGATGGATACCGAAAAAAGTTTATCATCGAATATTATCTCCAACAAGAAAAAGAAGAACCTTGAAATAACCGGCTCCGAAACCAACCATGTTAAAATACTTCGTTCGATACTCGAAAAGGAGGAAAACGTTACCGGAAAGCAGCTCTCGAAATTTGAAAGCCGTCACCGATCGGTTGGCGGAAATGCAATACGGGCGGCAGTATTGGGTGGCAGCGATGGCTTGCTTTCCAACTTCAGTCTGGTGATGGGGATTGCCGGGGCAACTTCAGGAAACCAGGGTGTTTTGCTGGCCGGTATTGCAGGGTTATTGGCCGGAGCCTTGTCGATGGCAATGGGCGAATGGATTTCGGTAATGAGTTCGAAGGAACTATACGAGAACCAGATGGATCTTGAAATGGATGAGCTACTTACCAATCCGGAAGGCGAAAAGAAAGAAATTGCTTTAATATACATGGCAAAGGGAATTCCCGAAAGTCAGGCCCGTGAAATGGCATCAGAAATATTAAAGGATACTAACCAGGCTCATAAACTGCTGGTTGTAGAAGAGTTAGGCATTAATCCCGATGATTTGAAAGGCTCGGCTATGGAGGCCGCACTTTACTCCTTTGTGCTTTTTGCAATTGGTGCTGTTATTCCTGTAATTCCGTTTATGTTTATCAGTGGAATAACTGCAATAGTGCTTAGCGTATGTTTAAGTGCGATAGGTTTGTTTTTAATTGGAGCTGCCATTACCTTGTTTACCGGCAAAAATGTTTGGTTTTCAGGATTCAGACAGGTGCTTTTTGGCCTTGCAGCCGCAGCTATTACTTTCGGGATTGGTAAAATAATAGGGGTGGCTATTGGTGGTTGAATCCTGATTTTTGAATATTGAAAGTGGCGTTTAATAATTGAATAAGCAGAGAAGAATATCATAATATAAACATTAATATTCCTGATCAAAACCGATGTATTCCAACAATTTTGAACGAATGATACAGTTGGCCGAAGACGTTTTTGCCGTTAAAAACGATCCTGATCAGCTAGATGTAAACCAGGATGTCATTGAGCGGTTGCAAAAACTGCATCCATCCACTGTTTCGGAATATGCCAATGCTGATGGCCCGGTAGCATGGATATTGCTGATACCAACCACAATTGATTTAATGAATCAGTTTCTTGAAAACAAGATCCCGGAAAAGGAACTTTTTGAACTCACCCCGGAAAATACACCTTACGAAGCATTATACCTTTGCTCGGCAATGGTTCTGTAAGAATATCGCAGACAAGGGATTGCAAAACGACTTATTTTGGCAGCCATCGAAAATATCCGTAAGGATCATCCTTTAAAAGCACTTTTTATCTGGCCCTTCACCAACGAAGGAGTTAGGGTATCTGAAACCATTGCCCGGCTCATTTCATTGCCATTGTATAAGCGGTTATAACAGGAGTAATAGTTAGTGCCTTAAAAACAATATTCGTGTATTCTTTGGCAGAATATTTCAAATGGGTTTTAAAAATATTGAATAATGAACAAGGTATAATGAATTTCGAAGTTCTGAAACCAGAGATTTTTTACTGCTATCATCATTGTTATTTAATCAATTCCTTTCTTCTTGATTTTACTTCATTATTCGATATCCCATGTCCGATACTTGCGCTGAGCGTTGGTTGGTGAGCGAAGCCGAACCAAGCCGAAGCATTCAGTATTCAAATCCTTTTTGGTTCTGGCTTGTCCAGGTTAGCTTTCACATTACGTTAACGCTGCCTCACTATTCAACTATTGGCTGTTTTGCCGGCTTTCGTAAACATTGAGTACCACAATGCGGAAAAACAACAAACCTGTGGCACAAATAAAGGCACATACCCAGAAGAAAGCTGAGATAGAAAAATATTGGGCGATCAATCCTGCCGAAATCATTCCTATTCCCATTCCCAGGTCAACCATGGTGTAGAGCGTTGAATTTGCTGCGCCGCGATGAATGGAATCGGCCAGATTATTCACCATCGACGAGAATGTGGGAAATATCACACCATTACCAAAACCTATAATTATTGCCGAAAGGTAGAAAAGCACCGCATTTTTTGCCAATGCCAGTATCGGGAAACCTATTATTAGCAATATAAGGCAGAAAGTAATAATCCTGCGGGGACCGTTTTTATCAAAAGCTTTACCTGCAGTTAGCCTTGCAGCAGCAATTCCAATGGAAAGAATGAGGAAATAGAGCGAGGAGTTCTGAATTCCTATTTCGCGCCCGTAAAGTGCTACAAACGAAAGCATTCCGCCGTAGGAAATCATGGTTATAAAAACATTGAGTGATGGCCTTAATGAGCTTTTATCGAACATACTGCTCCATTTTAGCTGTATCCGTTTTCCTACTACAAACCGCTTACGCAGATGAACGGCATACGCACATGCAAGGCTTGCTGCGCTTATAAAACAGCCTGAAACAAACATGGTGGTATAGCCCCATTGATGGCATACAAATAATCCGATAACCGGCCCAACCGACATACCCAGGGTTGTGGAAAGTGCAAAATATCCAATTCCTTCGCCTCGTTTCGAAACCGGAATAATATCAACGGCAATGGTTGATCCCGAAACGGTGGTAAATGCCCAGGTAATGCCTTGCGCAAACCTTAGCAGTATTATAGCGGTTATGGTTATGGCAATCAGGTAACCGGCAAAAAGCAGTGTGTAAATTATTAAAGCAAGTAAAAAGATAGTGCGGCGGCCAAACCTGTCGAGTGCAAAACCCGAAAACGGACGCACCAGCACCGATGCAATGGTATAAGCACCTATAACAATACCAACCTGCATTTTTGAAGCATTCAGATCGCTCACTAAATAAATAGGTAAGGCTGAAAGAATTGCATAGTAAGTGATGTACATCAAAAAATTTGATAGTATCAGTAATACAAAATCTTTATTCCAGATTTTTTCGTGCATCGCCACAATTCAATATAAACCAGGCGGCAAAGTTATCAATAAAAAACCGAAGCTTATTGTGTTAACCAGGCTTTATAAACCCTTACAAAATATGCATCATTATACACATTTTAAACCTTTCAAAGAACTATTTTATACCAAAGATCAATAAATTAAGGCGGTTTATAATGTTCATTCAACTAAAAGACATTGTGTTATGAATGATTATTACAGGAGATATTAAAATACGAACTTCAGGGATGACAATCCTTTTTTAGAAAGCAGGGTTTGCAAAACCCATTAGTGAGTTGATAGTTGTTGAACCTATCTGAAGGAGCGAGTGAAATTCTATTGCGAAGAATCAAACATCAATAGTTAACTTTTGAGGCGTATCTCTGTTTTCAGAATCTCAAATAACATCGTTTTGTTGATTTAAACGACAATAAATACTAATCAGTACTTAATGGTTTTGTTAGGCGATTTATTTCTTGAATTCGCGTTAATATTTTTTTTGATTTCGACACCATCAATCAGATAATAGTTTAACTTTGTTTAAAATTGACATAAACCAGAGTTTTATTTTTGTTTAAATTACATACCCACTTAACGGTTATAAGTACAAAAGATAAAATATTGTTCAATGTAACTATTTGTACTATCCCTTTTGTTGGGGATCTTTGTGTCCAATAATACGACAATAAATAACTCTTATTAACGACGGCGTGCTTAGCAGAGTGGATATGGCTCTGAGTAAAATTGCATCAACAGTTAGTTAATGCTTTGGCTTAGCTCAACACAAGTAGTTAAAAGTTAATACTTCGACTGCGCTCAGCACAGGCAGAAAATAGCA
>JBBSDG010000418.1:0-4243 GCA_038249635.1 Bacteroidales bacterium
TTTCGCAGGATTTACAAAAATTACCATAGAGCCTATAATAATTATCAGAATGAGTATTATTGCGATGGTTATGTTATATACCGAAATTTTACGTTTCATTTAATATGTGGATGTTTAGGTTCTGAAAAAGCGCAGGGTTGAGTAATCCCGCCAAACGGCTAAATTAGAATTTAAAATCCACATATACGGGAAGGTGATCGCTGAATCCTCCAATATATTTAGCCCCATAATAGGTACGAAAGGGTTTCTTGCCAAACCAGGCTTCATCGTCCTGCAACAAAAACGGGGCATCGAGAATATGCATGCTATGTGGGGTGGTGTGCGAAAGCATAGGCATCGAAACAATCATATGATCAATTGCATCCCAGGTTTCACGAAATTTGATGGTTCCGCGGTTCCACGAAAGACCAGCCCCGGCAAGCAGATTATAAAGATCATCAGGTGCCAGGTTTACTGAATCCATTTTTGCACGAAGTACTTTACTTACGCCCTCCTCAAATGGCGATTCGTTTAAGTCGCCCATAATCAGAATATTCGAATTAGGATTTACTGCTAAAAGCGAATCTGCTTTATAGCGCATTACCGAGGCTACATAATTTCTTTTGGGAATAGTTGCCATGGCACCGCCAAACTTCGATGGCCAATGGTTGACAAAAATATTGATTGTATCGCGTTTGCATGCAATTCCACGCACAAACAGAATATCACGGGTGCGTGAAGCCGTATCAAATGGAAAGCGAATCCGGATTGGTTTACTGAACAATACCTTGAATTTATCAGGACGATAAAGCAATGCTACGTCAATACCCCTTGGATCGGGCGAATCAAAATGAATGATCTTGTATCCGAAATTTTTTAAGGCTGTATAATTTGTAAGACCATACAATACGCTGAAATTTTCAACCTCACAAAATCCAATCAGGTCGGGAGGCTCCCAGCCACCCACTGCCAGCACTACTTTTGAAATATTGATTTGCTTTTGTTTCAAACGGCCATTCGTCCAACCACGCATACCGGTTGGCTGATATTCTTCATCCGATGTTACGCTGTCTTCCCTGGGATCAAACAAATTTTCGACATTATAAAACATTACCCGCAAAACCGTATCTGCTCTTTTGTTAGCATCCGGATGTTGGAAAACAGTTTTCTGCCTTATATCTTTCACTTCCTGAGCATGCAAAGCAGAAACAAAACAAAGGATTAACGTAAATGAAATCAAATACTTAACTATAACCTTCATACGCTAATTTTTAGTATTTTCCCGTAGTATCAATATCAACAGGTATTCAAAGATAATGATTTAATAATAACCCATTACAGCAGTGAGTTAACTCTTTGAGAAAATCCATAAATAGACTTATTCTAAATTGCATATTCACCTTAATGGCATAGGTTCATTTTATACATTCGCACTAAATTTCACCAGTGTTTCGCAAAGCTTGTAATACAATTTTAACATGTCCAATAAAAAAAAATCCCCTGTAAATTATTACCGTATTTCGCTACAATGGGGAATATTCGTACTTCTTGCGTATATGGTTCTCAGGCCATTGCTGGATAAAAATTATGTGGCAGATTTCGAAGCTTATTGCCCGTTTGGCGGCATGCAATCGCTGGCAAGTTATTTTACGGTTCATTCCCTGGCCTGCTCAATGACCACCGTGCAAATAGCATTAGGAGTTGCGCTGATACTTGCCGTGGTACTTTTCAGCAAATTGTTCTGCAGTTATATCTGTCCAATCGGAACTTTTACGGAATGGATGGGCATCCTGGGTCGCAAAGCCAGATTGCAGATTACGCTGAATGGAACAACTGACAAAATACTGAGGTTGCTTAAATACGTACTGCTTTTTATTACCTTCTATTTTACGGTTACAGCCAGCGAATTGTTCTGCCGTACGTTCGATCCGTTTTATGCAAGTTTCACTGGTTTAAGCGGTGATGTGGTTTTATGGTATGCTATCCCGGCAATCCTCCTTACTATTGTCGGCTCGTTTTTTATCCGCCAGTTCTGGTGCAAATATCTTTGTCCGCTTGGTGCAATAACCAATTTAGCCGTTTATGCACTGCCGGCTTCTGCAATTACGCTGCTCTGGGTTTTACTTACCTATGCTGCCGGATTAACTATTCCGTGGCCCTGGCTGCTGGGAACGCTTTGCCTGACTGGTTTTCTATTCGAAGCTACAACTCTGAAATTCCTCGTTTTTCCATCGCTCCGAATCACGAGGAATGATGCGCTGTGCACTCATTGCCGGATCTGCGATAAGAAATGTCCTATGGCAGTTCCTATCTCAACCGTCGAAACTGTTGATCATATCGATTGTCATCTTTGTGTTGAATGTGTAGTAAAATGTCCTGAGAAAGGTGCACTTACCATTAACAAACGCAACCTGACCTGGCTGCCTGCCGTGGCCACTGTAATTCTGGCAGCAGCCGCCATAACCATTGCCACTTATTACGAGCTGCCTACCATCAGTGAAAACTGGGGTAATGCAAATGGTGAAAATATACAAATGATTCAGATGGACGGACTTAAAAGTATTAAATGCTTCGGCAGTTCACGTTCCTTTGCAAACCATATGAAAGAAATACCCGGAATAACGGGTGTTGAAACTTTTGTGAAGCATCACCGCGTTATTGTCTATTTCGATTCAACAATAATTAATGTGGAAGGTGTAAAAGAAGCCATCTTCTCTCCTTTTTCAGAATTACTGAATTATAAGGGGAAAATCACCGGCACGATTAGTTTTTTAAAAATCGGGATCGACCGCTGTTTTGATCCTAACGACCAGCAGAACCTGGTTGAATTGTTGCGACAGGATAAAGGTGTGATTGGAGTGAGTACACGTTTCGGCGAGCCGGTGCAGGCAACCATTTATTTTGATGCCACCCTCACCGACGAGAATAAAATAAAAGCTGCCATCTCGAAGGAATCGCTGATAACAGGTGAAGGCAAAGAGCAGAACATTGTGGAAACTGGCTTTGTTGTAAGCGAAAAAGGCCAAACTAAAGGAACAATACCTTCCCACGAATTTGCCGGTATGTTTATTCCGGTTACCGATGTTTCGTTCAATAAATACGACAGTTATACTGCTGATAAAATGTCGGTTTATGAACTTCCTTTCGACCAGGCAGCCGATCCCGCAATGCAGAAATGGATTCCATTCCTGGTATCACATGCTTCGAATGATGAAGGAATAGTAAGGATTAAGACTGAATTTACGGAAGATGAACCTGTAATAAAGATCTGGTTTGTAAATGCTTTAACGACGGCTGAAAAAATAACGGCAATGTTAAAATCGCCTGAATTTATAGTTCATTATCCCGACAAAACGGTTAAAAAGGTAAAGAATCCGTTCAGATTTACGATTTAGCGAATTACGAGTGACGAATGAAATCGATTCAACGACTTTAAAGAGAAGGCATTGGGAAAATCTCAGGAAACTATCTTTTAAAAAATAAGCAGTTTCATTAATCCTGAAATCCGTGGCTTTCCTTTTTGGAGAAAACCATCACTATAGATGCTGAAAAATCAACAACAAAAGCAGTGATAATCAACGACATCAATACAACTCTCCAGGAATAAATTGGGTCGCGCAGCCAGAAATGAATGATCAGCGCAAAACAATTGATGAGAGATAAAATACCGAGTGAATAGAGCGAAAAGTTTTTATCGGGTGAAACCGGAATAAGTAATGCAGCCATCCCAATTGCTACTAACTTGAAAATTGCCCAGATAGCTCCCCAGAAAAGCGGAATCAATAAAACAAAAAATGGCAGCGTTAAATTATTGTACCAATGGTAAGTCTGATCAACAGTCCAGTTGAGCAGTTGAATAAAGAACATGTTGATTATTCCCAGTATGATAAGGCATACCGGAATAAAAAACACAAACTTCATGGTCTTCATTCGATTTCCCAATGCATTAAAGTTTATCATTTGAATAAGTTTTTCCCTGATTCACCTAATTATGAAAGAGTAAAACTAAACAATTAACTTATACATACGTGAAAGCATATGTTTTTTTTTGAAAATAAATTCATGAAAATAAAAATTTACTGAGATGAACTCCCTGTAAATCAATAAAAAAAAGCAAATTATACTTGGTTGAAATGCTTATATATATGTGAATTAATTAGATTTAAAACCTTGTGCGCGGTACTGGATTCGAACCAGTGACCCCCGCCCTGTCAAGGCGATGCTCTAAACCAACTGAGCTAACAACGCAGATTAAGCTGCAAAA
>JBBSDG010000419.1:0-4242 GCA_038249635.1 Bacteroidales bacterium
AAGTCCTAAAATATCACGCGAATCTTTAATTTGCAATTTGTATACCTCTTGATGCCGTTCAATTCTCCAGTCAAAAAAAAACCTGTCTTTCCGTAAAGTTTTAAACTCATCATTTTCAACAGGTGTAATATCTACCGAATGAACTTTTCCTGTTGATGTATCTATAATCATCATACCACAAAGATATAAAATAGTTTACAAATAGCGGAAACTAATTACTATAAAGATACAAATAACGGAAATTATTTTAACTTGCTTTTAACAACTTGTTTAAGCATCTTACCATTTGGGGGACTTAAACTTTTAAAGGTTTTTCCGTTGAACCTCATAGTTGATTTTCTTCAATTCTAATTAAACGCATTTGTTACAACTTCCTTTATATTGACTATTCCAAGTAAATCAGAGGCAAAAACAACAATTACCACAATCACGAACCATCGAACAAAATTTGCGCCCCAGGATACGGCAAACCGTGAAGCAACATAAGCACCGATAATGTTTCCGATGGCATGAATCAATCCAAAATCCCATCGCACCTGATCGTTCAGAATAAAAACTACCAAGGCTAACGGTGTGTAAAGAAGTACAATCCATACTTTTATAGCGTTGGCTTTCACCAGGTCGTACCCGGCACCTAAAACCACACCGGCCAGAATAAAATAGCCAACACCTACCTGTACAAAGCCACCATAAACACCGATTACGAAAAATATAACTACCTGTATCCACGAAACCGGTTTTTCCATCAGAGTTTCAGTTCCTTTGAGCCATTGCGAAGGCTTGGTAAGTATAAAATACATCATCACTATCATAACCACACCAACTGCTTTACGGAAAATTTCTTCATTGATATCAGCTGCAATTTGTGCGCCTATAATTGCTCCGATCATTGTAGGAATAGCCAGTTTATTGGCTTTTTTGAAGTCGAGAACTTTCTGGCGCCTGAATTCGTTTACCGAAGTAAGATTCTGAAGTATAACGGCAACCCTGTTGGTGCCGTTGGCAATATTGGCCGGCAGCCCCAGGAACATAAACAGCGAAAGGGAAATGATTGAACCCCCGCCTGCCAGGGTATTAATAAATCCGACAAATACACCTGAAACTATCAATGCAATAACGATCAGCCACGACATATTACTGTTTTAATGGAAGCAAATGTAAGAAGAGTTGCGGAGGTAGGACAAAAGATTTTAATGAATTAACCTGTTTGTCAGGCATGAATAAAACTCCCGGGATTAAAGTTTCAGGTCATTTTCCTGGTTTTTAAGTTTGCTATGCTTCATTCCGTAAGCAAAATAAAGTACCAGCCCTATCACCAGCCATATCAGGAACCGCATCCAGTTAGTTACACCCAGTTCGCTCATAAGGTAAAGATTGGTGAGCAACCCAAGCACCGGTATCAGCGACCACTGCCTGGCAACCGCATAAAAAGTGGTTAAAACAGCCCCAAGTATAAAAACATAAAAAGGCAACTGGGTATGGAACCCTTTAGCCATGTGGTTGCTGCCATCAAAAATACCGCTGAAAAACTGCGGATTCGAATACCAGATAATGAGCAGAATTACCGCCCACATGGGTAAAAGGTATAAGCGGCTATTTGCATAGGGTACATTGAATCCCCTTTTATTAACATCGTTGTTACCCCTTGGATGAAGTATCAAAACGCCCCCCGAAACCAGGATAAAAGCAAACAGCGTTCCTATACTTGTAAGATCGGTTACTTCGGTCAGGTTCAGGAACAGAGCCGGAATAGCAACCAGGAAACCTGTTACGATTGTTGCAAATGCGGGGGTTCTGTATTTTTTGTGAAGTTTTGAGAAACGGGGTGGCAATAATCCATCACGGCTCATACTCATCCAGATTCGTGGCTGCCCGACCTGAAAAACAAGCAGTACTCCGGCCATGGCTATTACAGCCCCAAGTGCAATAATTCCTGAAAGTTTTGTAAGATGAAGTTTCTCGAAAGCGAAAGCCAGCGGATCCGAAACTCCCAGTTCGCTGAAAGGCACCATCCCTGTCAGTACAAGGCTAATAGTCACATATAGTACTGTGGTAATAACTAATGCGTAAATCATTGAACGTGGTAAATCGCGGCGCGGATTTTTACATTCCTCAGCCGTTGTAGAGATGGCATCAAACCCGATATAGGCAAAGAAAACTCCTGAAACGCCTTTCAGAACGCCGCCTATCCCGTTGGGAGCAAAAGGGCTCCAGTTCTTTGGATCAATATAAAATGAGCCTACTGCAATAACCAACATCAGTATCCCGATTTTAATCAACACCATGATATTACCTGCCATCTTGGTTTCATAAATTCCTTTGTACACCAGCCAGGTAATAAAAACAACGATTCCCAATGCAGGGATATCGGCTATAAACTTTATGTTTCCGAAATGTGGTGCTGTAAGCCAGGCCTGGTATGCTGCGCGGAGGTTTGTATCAAGTCCGGCTAAAGTGGTTCCGGATTGTAGTTGTTCCGTAGCCAGTTTAAATCCTTTAGCAGCGCTCAGGTAATCAATGGCCAGGTATTCGGGTATATTGATATGCAAACCGCTCAGCAAACCCGTGAAATATCCCGACCACGAAATAGCAACTGCAATGTTACCTATGGCATATTCCATAATCAGGTCCCAGCCGATGATCCATGCAATAAGTTCACCAAAGCTTGCATAGGCATAAGTATATGCGCTTCCGCTGATGGGTATGGCAGAGGCAAATTCGGCATAGCACATGGCCGACAAGCCACAAGCAATTGCTGTAAAAATAAAGAGGAGTGATACTGCCGGTCCGCCGCTGGCCGCAGCATTGCCGATGGTGCTGAAAATACCGGCACCAATAATGGCGGCAATTCCCATTGCTGTCAGATCTCTTACACCCAGCCGGCGTTTCATCAGATCAGGATTTCCTTCGTCAGCATGACTAAGGATCATTTCAATAGACTTTTTCCTGAAAAGATTTTGCATAGGCGGGAATTACCGGCGTAAATGTAAGGATTTTTTCCAGTTAAGTACCCTGCCTTTCCCTTATTGCTCTAAAAAACAAAAGCGCCGGGAATTGACGCTTTTTTCTATAAGTCTGGCTTTATAAGGTCTGTTTAAGGCATCGAAAAGATGCGAAATTTTACAAAGGGCTGATAGTAATTTCTATTCCGCTTTCCAACAAAAGCTCAAAAGGACGGGTTGGAAATGGGGGTTTAACATTGCCGTAAATATCCATTTGAAAAGTCCCGTTCATAGCAGAAGAAACGTCTGTATCTTTAACGATAAAATCAACAGAACGCATGGTTGATGTTATTACCGGAGTTGTTGCAATATCAAACGGTGTGCCGCCTGCAGGTGTAATGGAAATCCTGGCTGAATCTATCCACCCAAGTGTAACATCATCGGGCGAAACTACCGACAGCCGAATCTTGTAAAAGTTGATTTTACTTACCAGCCCTTTATTAGCTCCCAGTATGCTGTCAATATTTACAGTGTAAGTCTGCGAATACAGGGAGTACTCGGTTTTTAGTGAAGTTGGGGGATTTACAGTAAAGCGACTTTCGGGCAAATCATATTTGACTTTAAATTTGACAGCCTCTTTAATTTTGGCGCACGAAGGCAGGAGGATTAATGTTGTTCCTGCAACCAACAAAATGAAAATAGAAATCCAAGTGAATCTGGCTTTCATAGTAATAGAGTTTAATTAAGTAAGGTATTGATTTTTAGGGTGTGTCAACTCAATGAGTTGAACTATAATTCCATAAAACGTCAGGAAGTCAGATTTATTACTTTTGCTTATTTATCTGGCGAAAAGCATTTTCAAACAGTATGTTTTTGGATATCTTAAATAATAAGTAAATTATCAGATCAGGAAATAAGGAATTGTTCCACCGAATTTACAATTCCCTGCAAGTCAATACCACACTCGTGGTGAAGTTCTTCGGGTGTTCCCTGCTCAATGAACCGGTCAGCAATCCCAAGACGATGAATTGTAACATTATGATACCCATGGTCGTTGGCAAATTCAGTAACAGCACTTCCCAACCCACCAATGATGGCAGCATCTTCAAGGGTTATAATTTTAGTAAACTTTTTGAAAATGGAATTCAAAAGCTCTTCATCGATAGGTTTCAGGAAACGGATATCGAACAGGGCAACTTCAATATTTTTTTCTTCGAGTTGATTACAAGCTTCCAGGGCAATATTGCCAATTGGTCCGATTGAGATTATTGCCAGATGTTTTCCATCACGAATCATACGG
>JBBSDG010000420.1:0-4236 GCA_038249635.1 Bacteroidales bacterium
AAACCGCATTTTCTTTTAAGTGTTCCTGCCCTGGCATCCAATTTTAAAAAGAATATTGAAAAAGGTATAAGCGATAAAGGCTTTTTGATTAACAGCCTTTTTAAACACGCATTAAAAATTTCATACGCTTATAATAGTGATGGTTGGAATAAGGGTTCCGGCCTGACTTCTCTCTATAAACCGCTGATGAAACTGTACGATAAAATCCTTTTCAGCAAAATCAGAGAAGGTTTTGGCGGCAGACTTGAGTTTTTTGTTGGCGGAGGCGCTTTGCTCGATATTGAATATCAAAAGTTTTTCTTTGCCATCGGTTTACCAATGTTCCAGGGATATGGACTTACCGAAGCATCGCCCATAATCTCATCCAATTCACTGGCAAAGCACAAATTTGGTTCCTCGGGTTACGTAGCAAAAAATATGCTGCTTAAAATTTGCAACGAAAAAGGCAAGGAACTACCAATTGGCGAACACGGAGAAATAGTTATAAAAGGTGAAAATGTAATGCTTGGTTACTGGGAAAATCCCGAAGCCACTGCCCAGTCGCTTAAGGATGGCTGGCTTTACACCGGCGACCTGGGTTATTTGGATAAAGATGGTTTCCTGTTTGTGCTGGGTCGTTTTAAAAGTCTGCTGATTGCTGATGACGGAGAAAAATACAGTCCCGAAGGAATTGAAGAAGCTTATATTGGTCAGATTGATTATATTTCGCAGTGCATGCTTTATAACAACCAAAGTCCGTACACTATACTGCTGGCAGTGCCCGACAAGGCCAAGCTGCTAAATCATTTGGGACGTAAAAGCCTTGACCCCGCTTCAGACGAAGGAGTTCACGAAGCCATACGTTGCATAGGACATGAACTAAACCATTACCGCAAACATGGCCATTACGGACACATGTTCCCGCATCGGTGGCTTCCGGCAGCAATTGGGTTTTTGCCAACTCCTTTTACCGAAGACAATCAAATGTTAAATTCGACCATGAAAATGGTACGTGGAAAAATTACCAATACTTACAAACCACTTATTGATTTCCTTTTTACTTTGGATGGCAAGAATTTGTACCATAAGAAGAATATGGAAAATATGAGGGTGTTTCTGGGGAAATAGGATTGAAGGGATTGAAGGGATTGAAGGGACTGAAGGGACTGATAGGATTGAAATGTTTGAAGAGTTTGCTTCAAACCCGAAGCACTCCAAACTATGCTTGAGTACACTTGCAGCTTATGCATCACAATTACTCCACCATCACCACCACCCTAACATCATCACATCTAATAACGATGACTTTTAAAACATAATTAATTGCCGGACTGAATTTGTAATTTGAACTGATATGCGCTCGTCACAAGCTCGCGCAAGCCGTGGCTACTACATTTCTTTGATTAAATTTATAAAAGTATAACTTAAAACAAACCAATAAAATGAAACTATTAATCCTAACATTATGCATTTTGCCTATACTGACTTTTAGTCAAGTTAATGGACAAAGATTTATTTCTGTGCGTGGAGAATCTGAAATAGATATCGTACCCGACAGGATTGAGTTGACAATTACTTTTTCGGAAACTGAAAACATTAAGAAAGAAAACGAATTACAACAGAAAGAAGCAGAATTAATTAAATTGATTAAAAGCTTCTCGATTGACCTTAAGAAATTAAGTATAGATAATTTTGCCGCAAATAGATATGGGTATTCTAATTCTTCTTCCAAAAAAGTGAGAATGTCAAAAGTATTTAAATTACAACTTGATAAAATTGAAATTGTTGATTCATTAATGATTAGATTGTTTGTGATTGGAGCAAATAATGTAGCTGTAACTAACTTGTACAGCACTAAACTCGAAGAAACGAAACTTGAATCTACAAAAATTGCTTTAGACAAGGCAAAGACAAAAGCTCAGATTATGACCGTACATTCAGGTTGTTCATTAGGCCAGATTCTTGAAATCTCAGAAAATTCTCCACAGATTCAGACAATGGATAAGGGAGAATATTTCGCTCAATCCAAGAATGTTACTGCTTATGGAGTAAATAGAGTGAATGATTACGAAGGAGAAGATATCGGGATAAGAAAGATTCGAATAAGGTATATGGTTGATGTTAAATATGAATTGAAATAAAGTATAACTAACCAATAAGGGCTATAAATAATGGCGGGTTAAGTTCATAATTCGGAGGTTTGTCGCCCGCACCAGCATTGGTGTTGGTTGTTAGCGGACAACCACGCAAACCTGCACTATTCATAGCCTTACCTTTACTATCCATACGAAAAGACACGATATTTTATAGAATGTTCCCATATTGGGAACATTTTAATTATCTTTGCATCATTATTCAGCTTATGGACAGAATATTTGCAAAAGGCACATTGAGAAACTTTTGGGAAACACATCCAGATTCCGAACAATATCTGAAGACCTGGTTCGATACGGCAATGAGTTCAAATTGGAATACTCCAAATGAAGTTAAGCAGACATATGTTAATGCGAGTGTTCTGAAAGACAGTAGAATTGTTTTTAACATCAAAGGCAATTCCTATAGACTGGTGGCAAAATTCAACTTTGAGAAACAATGGATATTTATTCGTTTCATAGGAACTCATATTGAGTACGATAAAATTGATGCAAACACAATTTAAAATTACCATACATGGAAATACAACCAATAAAAACAGAAACTGACTATACCCAAGCATTGAAAAGGCTTGAAACCATTTTTAGTGCAGAAATTGGAACTACAGACAGCGATGAAGCAGACGTACTAAGTTTGTTGATTGATGAATATGAAAAAAAACATTATCCAATTGAAGCTCCAGATCCAATTGACGCGATTAAAATAAGAATGGAAGAAATGCAGCTTAAACAAATTGATCTGATAGATGAATTTGGAGGAAAGAGTCGTGTTTCAGAAATATTAAATCGAAAAAGAAAACTGACAGTTGAAATGATCCGGAAATTGACTACCAGATTAAACCTTTCACCAGAGTTATTAATCAATGACTATCAACTTACAAGATAAAGTACGGTTGGTAACAAACGAAGTACGCGAACCGTCAGTTTTCAAAGTTTCAACCGGAAATCGGAATTATGAATCTGATTTTGATAAAGAGGTAAAACGGATAAAAGGAGAATAATAAAGCACGAAATGCCAACAAGCGATATATTCATTGAAGTTTTTAGTGGTATGTGAAAGTTTGAAGGCCGCCTGAACTCCATCACGGTTTTGACAGGAAATCGCCCGTAATCAGCAACTTCTCAGAATGCCAACCGATAAAATCTGAAGAATTTCCAAAACATCATACCTTTGTAACAGGAAATTTTGAAGCGGCGAACCTGATTCTGAAACACAGCCTGCTCCCCGCTTGTCTCAAAATAAAAACAAAATGATCACCTTTCCCAACTGTAAAATAAACCTTGGCCTTTGGGTTACTGAACGCCGATCGGATGGCTATCATAATATCCAGACAGTTATGCTGCCTGTTCCCTGGTGCGATGTGCTTGAAATAGTGCCTGCTACCGCTTCCGAAACCACATTGACAGTAACCGGAACTAAAGTAGATTCACCGGTTCAAAATAATCTGTGTTACCGCGCCTGGCGTTTAATGGCGGATAATTACACTATTCCGGCAGTCAATATCCTTTTGCATAAAGTTATTCCCACCGGTGCAGGGCTTGGCGGAGGTTCATCCGATGCTTCATTTACTTTGAAGATGTTAAATACCATGTTTCAACTAAATCTTGGAGATGAAACACTTCGCGCTCTGGCCGTTCAGTTGGGAATGGATTGTCCGTTTTTTATTGAAAATATACCTGCTTTGTCAACCGGTCGTGGCGAATTCCTGAAACCTGTTTCCGTTAACCTGAATGGATATTACCTTGTAATTGTAAAGCCACCGGTTCATGTAAGCACGGCTGCGGCTTTTTTAGGGATTAAGCCCTTGTTTCGTGAAAACTCAATGGATGAATTAACTTCACTTCCGGTTCAGAATTGGAGAAAGGAATTGCATAATGACTTTGAAAATACCGTTTTCGACTTGTATCCGGATATCCTGGAAATCAAGAATATGATGTATCGCAAAGGCGCAATTTATGCGACGTTGAGTGGGAGCGGATCAGCGGTGTTTGGTCTTTTCGCAACTAAACCGGAGAATCAGGACTTTCCAGGATGCGAGGTTTTCGAGACTTTACTTGGGAGCCATCTTTAGCAGTATAATGGCTATAATACTGTAAATAATAT
>JBBSDG010000421.1:0-4218 GCA_038249635.1 Bacteroidales bacterium
ATTCAACTCAATCTGCACCGAAGTTCCTTCCCCTTCTTTCGAGCGTATATCCAGTTTGCCTTTCAGGAAATCGACCCGGTTCTGAATATTTGTCCAGCCAATGCCTTTGTTTGTCTTCAGAATACTGGTATCGAATCCTTTCCCATCATCCTCAACGGTAACCGAAAGCAGATTGTTCGAATTGGTAACTTGCACTATGGCTGAATGAGCCTGGGCATGTTTCATCGAATTATTCAGCAGTTCCTGAACGATGCGATAAAGTGTAATGGCGATTGTAGACTCAATGGTTACTCCTTCCAATCCGATCGACTGATAGTTTACTTTCAAGGCACCACTTTGGTTGATATCGTTGCAGAAATCTTTCAAAGCAGTATCAAGGCCAAACCTTATAAGGGCTTCGGGCATCATATTGTGTGCCACGCGGCGCATTTCTTTCATGGAACTGTCCAGCATATCCATGCTGCGTTCGAAGGCCTGCACGTTGTCAGGCGTCATTACCAGGTTTCCTTTCATACTGTTCATTGAGAATTTAATACCACTTAGCATACCTCCGAGTCCGTCGTGTAAATCCTGAGCCAGTCGTGTGCGTTCCTGTTCTTCCCCCTTTAAAACAGCCTCCGTGGTAGTGAGTTGTTTTTCTATTTCAAGTTCCGAAATCCGCTGTTGCTGTAGTTTTTGTTTTTGTTTGTAGGTCCGGTACAACAGCAAAGAAATAATTAATAAGGTTAAGGCAGTGATAATCAGCATACGGTTAATAGTGTTTTTCCTGTGAAGTTGAATTTTCTGAAGTTCCAGTTCAATATCTTTCTTTTCGAATTCGTATTTTTTCTCAAGATTTGCAGACTTTTCTGAAATAATATCATTGATCATCTCGCTGAGAATTTCTTCACTCTGTCTGTAATATTTTTCACCCGAATCAAAATCACCCGTAGCAAACGAAAGATTTGAAAATACCTTTAAGCCAGATGCGTATTCACTCTTAAAGTTATTTTTTTTCGAAATTGAAATTGACTCCTTAAGTAATTGCTTTGCCTTGTCAAAATTATTTATGTGCAGATAATAAATGGATAAGGCTCTCAAAGCAGTGGCTTCACTCTCCAAAGCACCAAGTTCGCGGCTAAGCAAGAGGCTTCTTTCACAATACTTTCTTAATGCTTCATAATTACCGGTTGCCAGTGATACATCCGAAAGATTAAGCAGGATAGATGCTTCCATATTTATATTCCCAAGCTTTTTCGAAATACTCAATGCTTCGTTTAATAATGGCACAGCTTTCTCAGGCATTCTTTTACCTGAATAGCTCATCGAAAGATTACTCAGTGTTTGTGCAAGAAAATAAGGCATTTTCAACTGCCGCGCCTGTTGTACCGCTTTTTGCCCGAAATTGATCGCTTTGTCATACTGGCTCATTTGCATATATAAAACCTGAAGCTTATCATTTATCTGCAATTCAATAGTATTATATTTCCTGCCTTCAACAATTTTTAAGCCTTCGAGGCAATACTCAACTGCAGTTTGATAATCGGACATGAATCCATATGTTGCTCCGATATTCATTAATCCAATACCAATGTTTAAAGAATCCTTGTCGCTCCTGGCTTTTGCCAATGCTTTCTGAGAATAAATTAAAGCAGAATCATACTGTCCGAGTAGTGAACAAACGCCTCCGTAATAAGTGAGGCTTTTAATAATCCCTTTATCGAATTTTAATTTATTGCTCAGATTAATGGCTTTGTGATAAAAAATTTTCGCTTGATCGGGTTTATCGCCTTCGTATAAATCTCCAATCCCAATATAAAGCAACACAGCCGATGTATCCTCTCTTGCTTTAGGGACCAACCTCAGAAGGCTATCCCTTTTTTCAAACTGAGCCAAAACTGGTAATGTCAAGAAAAGGAGAATTACCATGTTTACAAGTACTTTCATGCGGCTATGTTTTTTATGATTTTGATTATACAAATAAACAACACTTAGATGGATCAGGCTATCCTGTTTTTCCATGATTTTGAGTTCATTAGACAAATATAGTGTTTTTACAGGATATGGAACCGGCTTATATAGTCAGATATTTGCATCTGTTAACAGGATGAGCAAAAGTAACAGCAATGTTTATTTAAGGAAGGAGAACAAAATGAGACACAAAAAAGCAAGATTATTTGCCATACTTATGCTGGTAATCGGGCTTACAGCACTGCATGCACAGCAAACAATAACAGCCGCAGGTGGCAACGCAGCCGGGAGCGGAGGTTCTGTGAGTTACTCAGTAGGACAGGTATTTTATACAACAAATACCGGCACTGGCGGCTCAGTGCTCCAGGGTGTACAGCAACCTTACGAAATATCGTTGGTAACCGAACTGGACGAAGGCAAAGGCATTTCGGTGCAATGCTCCGTTTATCCGAATCCTGCTGCCAGTTACTTGATCGTACACTTCGATAGTGAAGTAAAGGCTCAATTTTCAGCATATCTTTTTGATATGAATGGTAAACTTTTAACGACCCGGAATATTGAAGGCAACGATACCAGGATTGATATGAGTAACCTGGTTATTGCCACATACTTTTTGAAAATTGTGCAGACGAAAAATGCTGCTTCGCAAAGGGAAATCAAAACTTTTAAAATCATTAAAAACTAATCAAAATGAAAAAAACATATACTCTTTTTGCAGCTGTACTCTTTTCAGCAACTTTATTTATGGCAGGTCAGGCCAATGCCCAGGCCCCTCAGAAAATGAGCTATCAGGCAGTAATTCGGGACGCTTCAAATGCGCTGGTTGTAAATCATGCTGTCGGAATGAGGATAAGTATTTTACAGGGCACAACTCCGGTTTATGTTGAAACCCAGGTGCAAGTAGCTAATGCAAATGGGCTTGTTACTCTTGAAATCGGCGGAGGAACAGTCATTTCTGGCAATTTTTCGACCATCAATTGGGCAAACGGATCTTATTCCGTTAAAACAGAAACAGATCCCAACGGTGGAAACAATTACAGCACTGTTGGAACCAGCAAATTTACAAGTGTTCCTTATGCATTGAACTCAGCAAATGGCCCGCAAGGTATTCAAGGTCCGACTGGATTGACCGGAGCAACCGGTCCGCAAGGCCCAACAGGTTCAACAGGACCAACCGGAGCAACCGGACCACAAGGCCCGATTGGATTAACTGGACCCGCCGGGGCTGCCGGGGCTAAAGGTGCTACTGGTGCCACAGGTGCAACCGGCCCGCAAGGTCCGATAGGCTTGACCGGCGCAACCGGCCCACAGGGCTCCATAGGCTTAACAGGTGCTACAGGACCTCAAGGTGCTACCGGATTAACAGGAGTTCAGGGTCCTGCTGGTCCAACCGGACCTTCGGGGATATTATCTCCCGGTTCATCCGCTGGCAATACACCTTATTGGAATGGATCAGCATGGGTAACCAACAGCAGCAATATTTATAATAATGGTGCTTTCATTGGGATCGGCACAACTTCCCCAAGAACACCTTTAAGTTTTGCAGGTACATTGGGTGATAAAATTGCTTTATGGGATGATGGTAATGCTGCAGGCAATAATTACGGAATAGGCGTACAAAGTGGCTTATTACAGATTCATTCGGATGCTGCCGTTGCCAATATTGCTTTTGGCTATGGTAAAAGCACTTCTTTCACAGAGCGTATGCGGATAATAACTGGTTCCGGTTATGATGGTATGAGCTTAAATGGCAGGCTCATCCTCAGAAATGGCAGTACCGATTTAACCGGTGGCGGAGGTGGAGTATGGCTTACAAAAGCTGATAACTCTGCCTTACTCGGATTTATGGGTACCCAAAACAATAAGAATATCGGATTTTATGGTGGACCCGCAGGTTGGGGATTTGCATATGATGCTATAAACAGCCGTGTCGGAATAGGAAATTCAAGCCCAGTAAACCGCCTCGATGTTACTGGTGTAAATAATTGGGACCTTACCAATACGGAGGGTGATATGCGTGTCGGAAACGACAGCTACAGGTTAAAATTCGGTGTTGCTTTAAATGGCGGAGGTGCAGGTGCTTCTGGAATAATGCAATCAGGCGGTGTTGGTGCATTAAATATCGGTGCCAACAGTAAAAATATTATCCAGGTAAATGGAGCCGGAAATTATATTGATCTTACCAATATTTCAGGCGGAGTCCGCATAAACGGAAACGCCGGAACAAGCGGACAAGTTCTGCAATCAGGTGGCAGTGGGGTAGCTCCA
>JBBSDG010000422.1:0-4191 GCA_038249635.1 Bacteroidales bacterium
CAGCCTGAACGGCAACTATGACGGGCATTTTTTCGATTATTCCCAGTTCAAGTAAATCTTCAAAACCCTTGTAAACACCCGAAATAATTACTCCATCGCCAACCGGCACAAAAATAAAATCAGGTACATTTTCCTTCAATTGACTAAAAATTTCGAACGAAACGGTTTTCTTTCCTTCTATTGTCAGAGGGTTGAAAGCCGTGTTGCGGTTATACCAACCAAAGCGTTTTGTGGCTTCAATACTCAGGTCGAAGGCCATATCGTAATTTCCTGCAACCGGAACCAGTGTGGCTCCATACATCATTATCTGGGTCAATTTGGCTTTTGGTGCTGTTGAAGGAACAAATATGACGGCTTTCTGACCCTGCGCGGCACACATCCCTGCTAACGATGAGCCAGCATTCCCTGTAGATGCAGCTACAATGGTATCAATTCCATTCTCTTTCGCGAAAGCTGAAACTAACGCCGAAGCCCTGTCTTTAAAAGAAAAGGTTGGATTTTGAGAGTCATCTTTCAGGTAAAGTTCAAAATCATTTATAACGCCATCCAGGGCATCTATTTCATAAAGTGGAGTATGCCCGACACGAAGGTTTGGTAAACTTTTCAGTTCGTTGATTGGCAATAATTGCAGAAAACTGTTTTCTTCCAATTCATGAAATGATAATTCGCTTAGTGCCTTGTAATCGTAAATCACTTTCAGAATACCAAGCGGAGGCTCTCCGGGCAATTGTTTAGCACTGCAAGCGGGACACAGATAAATGATTTCGCCTGCGGGAATTTGTTTGCCGCAATCGGAGCACTCGTAAGTGAATTTTGATGTCATTGTTTTTGGGTGCTTAGTGCATGGTGCTTAGTGCATAGTGCCGGGTGCCGAGATAAAGCGGAAACCGGCACATGGAACTAAAGTAAAGTGTCAGACACCTGAAAAAGGTGTGCAGACACTTTACAGGTTTTTCAACACCCCGGTTTCCTCATTAAAATCGTTGATCATCTCATCCCAGCGTGCAGCCTGTTCAAATTGCTGATCCCATACATCGCGGTCATTCCAGAGTTGGTTCAGATCTTCGAGGTCTTTTTCCTGCTGCTCTATCCAGGTAAAATACTTGAGGTTATGAATGGCTTTACGGTCGTAATAGCTTAGTTCTTTCAGATGATCAACAGTCTGACCGAAAAGACATTTTTCCATATCCTTTGCTGCCTGCAAAGCTGAATATGCGCCTTTTTCTGCATTTAACTCATCGAGGCGTGAGGAGTACATTTCGGCTGAATCCGTTGCAAGAGTTATAATAACGTCGTCACTATTCATTTCATAATATTTTGCAACCTTTATTGATGAAAGCAGGTTAGCAATGCATGAAATACCCAGAAGTTCAAGCCTGTTAACCAGCTCAGGATCAATGCCGATGGATTTCAGGTAACTCTTTCCTTCCGGTTCGTTGAAAAGCCGGAACAGGCGCATGCAGTCTTCGTCGTCAATGGCTGTTACCATATCGGTATTTTTTGCATTGTGAACCCATGGAACATGCTTGTCGCCAATGCCTTCAATACGGTGACCGCCGAAGCCGTTGTTGAGTAATGTCGGGCATTGCAGAGCCTCAGAAGCAACAATTTTCATATGCGGAAATTGCTTTTTCAGATAATCGCCTGCACCGATGGTACCAGCTGAACCGGTAGCCGAAACATAAGCAGCCAGCTTTCCTTTAGCCGATTTTACCGAATTAAAGACTTCCTCAACAGCCGGAGCCGTAACATTATAATGCCAGCACGGATTCCCGAATTCGTCGAACTGGTTGAAAATAACACAATCCTTACGGTTGCGGCGAATATCCCAGCATTTGTCGTAAATCTCTTTCACATTCGATTCACAGCCGGGAGTGGCAATTACTTCGGCTCCGATTTCCTTAAGCCAGGTGAAACGTTCCTTGCTCATTTCTTCCGGAAGGATGGCAACGGCCGTAACACCCATCAGGTGGGAATCGAAAGCGCCTCCGCGGCAATAGTTGCCAGTTGATGGCCACACGGCTTTATGATACGTTGGGTCGAATTCGCCGGTAAGGATACGCGGAGCCAGGCAACCGTAAGCAGCACCAACTTTATGGGCCCCGGTCGGGAAATATTTTCCGACAAGAAGAATAATCCGGGTTTTAACGCCGGTTATCTCCGAAGGAATTTCAATATAGTTTACTCCGCCGTAGAGTCCGCCTTTCGCAACCGGCTGGTTTTTCCAGGTTATCCTGAAAAGATTGGCAGGGTGAAGATCCCATAATCCAATGGTTTTAAGTTGTTCTTTAATTTTTTCGGGCACAAGTTCCGGGTTGCGCATTTGTGCAAATGTTGGAAGTACGATGCCTTTTTCGCGGAAGCGCTCTATGGCTTTCTGTCTCGCTGCGGGGTTTACGATTTTATCAGTAAGTGTAATCATTTTTAAAGCTTTTTACGCTGCAAAGTTATGGATGTAAAACGGGTATTTCAGTTAATTGTTGAAGGCATATTTCTTTACAGAATCCCGCTCACCGAATCAATCAGGACCTTCATTTCAGCTGCTTTTTTCAAAACAATTCCAGTATTGATTCCCCTCTTCTGATGGGCGTTAACAATATGGAAATCAGTCAAATCGAAAGCGATGTCAATTTCATTATCCAGGTACATGTACTTATCAACATCTTTGGAAAGCTGTATAACCTGTTCTCCTATGTGGTGCAGCAAAGTGGTAGTAGAACCTTCCTTTTGCAGGAAAAACCCGTTTTCGGTCTGGTTGAAACTCTTTTCAGTCAGACAAAACCGCGGCTTATCGCTGAAGGGTGAACCTTTGGTCGGGCAGAAAGTAGTACAGTTTCCACATTCGTTGCAGAAATCAGCCACATTCAGCACCTGGTATTTTTGCTGAATTTTAAGATAGCCTTCAATTTCAAACGTAGCTTCATCTTTTGTGAAATCGACTTTCCAAACCGGAACTTCAGCCGCCTCGGTATGGTAATAATTGTTGGCGCGATTCGGGCAAACCGTAACACAAATACTGCATACATCACCACAGAAAAGACAACGCGAAGCTTCCCGGATAGCCGATTCAGCAGTAAATTCCGGATGATCGCCAGCGATGGATGAATCAATTTTCACCCGTTTCGATTTGCGGACCATAAAATCGCTGTACGACATATTTTTATCCGAAGATAATTTTTCGGAAGGAAGTACAATTCCTGCTTTGGCTGCAATCTGGATGGCTGCTTTGCGACCATCGCCAACGGCTTTAACAATGGTAGCTGCGCCACGCATGGCATCACCGCCAACAAAAACGCCGGGAATACTGGTTTCGTATGAACCTTTCTCAGTTTGAAGTTCACCGTAAGTGATAAAATCTATGTCGATTTCCTGTCCAAGTGCAGGAATTAATGAATCTACGGGATATTCTACAAACTGGTCTGGAATTTTAATGGGAGTCAGTCGCGAATCAGTTGAGGATTTTACCAACTCCATTCTTGCGCAAACTATTGATGAAATACGGTTTTCGCTCATCACAAGTTTTTCAGGTGCAACTAATTCAATCAATTTAATTCCTTCGGCAAGTAAAGCTTTGATTTCATCCACATCGGCAGGCATTTCGGTACGGGTACGACGATAAAGTACTTTTACCGTGCAGCCTGGTTTTGCAAAACGTTTTGCTGTGCGGGCAACATCCATGGCAGTGTTTCCGCCACCGATAATAATAATATTTTTGCCTAAATCCGCGTGTATTCCTTGTTTTGTGTTTTTCAGAAATTCAAAAGCATTCAGAATACCGGCGGCATTTTCACCTTCCAACTGCAGTGTCTTGAATCGCTGAGCACCTGCGGCGATATACACAGAATCATATTCCGATCGCAAACGGGCAAAAAGCTGACTGTCAATTTTCGAGTTATATTTTATCTTAACACCAAGCTTTTCAATACGTTCAATGTCTTTTCGCAGTGATTCCATTTTCAGCCTGAACTCAGGAATGGCTTCGGAAACCATGCCTCCGGGTATGGATTTTGTTTCGAAAATATCAACCTCAAAACCTCCCATTCGTAAAAAATAAGCACAACTTAATCCGGAGGGACCTGCACCAATTATGGCGACCTTTCTGCCATTAGGCTCGGCAATACTAATGTCGGCTTCAAAACCTTTTTCAGCGACAAACCTTTTAACTTCTTTAATCTTTATAGCTTGTTCGTA
>JBBSDG010000423.1:0-4184 GCA_038249635.1 Bacteroidales bacterium
GTTGGCCGAAAAGTTAATAGTAGCATCCCAGTTGAAGGCGCCTTTCAGTATATTGGCCGTTACCATTGCTTCAAATCCCTGGTTCTGAAGTTTGCCGATATTCGACATAATATACGTATAACCTGTGGAAGTTGGCATGGGTTTTTGAAGCAGCAGGTCTTTAGTTTCTTTATGATAATAGTCGGCACGAACGCTGATCCGGTTGAATAATTCAAACTGAGTTCCAATGTTGAACTGGTAAGTTGATTCCCATTTCAGATCGGGATTGGCAAGTTGGGTCGGGCTGATGCCGCCTTCACCGTTGTAATTGCTGCCCGCCGAAAAAAGATCGAGCGACAGGAAATTACCTATCTGGTCATTACCTGTGATACCATAACTGGATGAAACAATGAATTTAGTAATTGCCCGGCTTCTGAAAAAGGTTTCTTTCGAAACATACCAGAGTCCCGCAACGGAGGAGAAGAAAGCGAACCTGTTATTTTCACCGAATTTCGATGAGCCGTCGTAACGCATATTCAGTGTAAAAACATAGCGCTCGTTATAATTGTATTTAATCCTGGAAAACAGTGAGTTGGCCGAGGTATTTGTTTCAAACGACTGGGTGGCGATAGGAGTTGCCGCATCCTGCAAAAACTCGAAACTGCTGCCTGCGAAATTCTGAGCCCTCAGAAAAACATCGTGCTGCTTATTGCTTTCGAGGCTGAAACCTGCCGTTACATCGAGGTGGTGCAGCAGCCTTTTAAAACTATAATCAGCATAGGTTGAGTTGTAAAACCTGAGCGCACTGCTTGTGGCTTCTATTCCCAGTCCATTGTATTTGGCTCCCTGCCGGGTAGTTTTTGGGGCAAATGTTTCCTCACGCAGGTTGTAGAAATCAATACCAGTGAGGCTGCGAAGTATAAGATTTTTAAAAAGCTCGTAATTCACCTTGAAATGGAAAGTGTTTCGATAGGTATAAGCCAGGTTTTTTTCCTGCATGGCAATGGAAACAGGATTGGCATAAGATCCGTCGTTATTGTAGCTGCCATCGCTGTTATAAACCGGGTAAATGGAAGGCATGGAAATTGCATTGGGAAGCGGTCCGTTCAGGGTTTGATCGCCTTCCACACGGTTGTTCACCGAATAGGAAAAACTGTTTCCTGTCTCAAAACTTAACTTTTTATTTATACGGAAATCATAGTTCATCCTCAGGTTATAGCGCCTGAAATCGGAGCCGATAACAATTCCATCCTGGTTAAAATAGTTGCCGCTGATATAATAACGTGATTTCCCGGTGCCTCCTCTTACCGAAAGGCCCAGGTCAAAAGTGGGTGCTGTCCTGAAAACTTCGCGCTGCCAGTCGGTATCAATCGTATTATTTTCAATAACTACATCACTGTAAACAGGAGGATTCCCTTTCGAAACAGCTTGCTCGTTCATCAGAGTCATCCATTGCCGGGCATTCAGCATATCGAGCATGCCGGTAGTTTTCTGCACTCCGTACTGGGTATAAAGTTCTATCCTGTTCTGTTCAGGCAATCCTCTTTTGGTATTGATCAGGATAACGCCGTTGGAGGAGTTTGAGCCAAACAGCGAACTGGCGGCTGCATCCTTCAGCACTGAAATGGATTCAATATCGGTGATGCTCAGGTCGCTGATGGCATCAATGGCCTGCCCGCTGAAATCGAGTTGTGAGTAGTCGCCGGTAATGATGGGAATGCCATCCACCACATAAAGCGGCCTGTTTCCGGCTGTGATTGAACTGATTCCCCTGATTGTAATATTGTAGCTTGAGCCGGGGGTTCCGCCATTGGACTGAATCTGTAACCCGCTTATTTCAGATTGCATGGCAGCGTTCAAGGAAGTATTATTCAGCTGATCGTTCAAATCCATATTTATGTGTGAAACTGCACCCGTTACCAGGTCTTCCGGTTCTTTGCCAAAAGCCACAACAACGGTAGCACTCAATGTCTGAATTTCGGGCAGCAGCCTGATATTAAGTAGGGTATCGTTTTTGACAGATATTTCAAATGGAGTATAACCAATGCATGAAATTCTGAGTTTACTTCCGGATATTGGCACTTCTAACCGGAACCTTCCATTTGTATCGCTGATTGCTCCCTCAGGTGAAGTGGAAAGAGAAATGCTCGCACCAGGAAGCGGCATATCGTTAATGTCATCGATTATTATACCAGACACCCGGTGGAAATTCTTTACTATAAGTGGTTTCAGTATTACTTTTTTACCGGCAAACCGGGCTTCCAGTGCGGCTTTCTGAGTGACAATCCTGATTATATCTTCCGAATTTTTCTGCCTGGCAGATACCGATATAAGCCTGCTGCTTTTTATTTCGGTATCGCTGTATGCGAATTCGTAACCTGTTAAAACGGTGAGTTCAGCAAGAATCTGCTTCAAGGGAATGGCGTCGAACTGTATATCCATTTTCTCCTGGCGCTGTGCGAACAAGCCATATGATATGCTGCAAAATAAAAACAGCAGCATGAAAGACTGCAGTTTTAATGGAAAAGAAAACCCATTTCCTGTATTTTGTGTTAACGCCATCTACCCTTTTTAAGCCGATTCAGAGGCTAAAGATAGATCAAATTTTGCGTACAATGCTTGTACCGCCGAAGAAAATTCAAAGTGCCTATTTGCTTACACTGAAGACAACGGTATCATTGCTTTGGATGGCTTTAACAGGTGCCATGGAACTGATTAATGAAATCGCTTCATCTAATGACTCCGTACTCAGGGTAAAGGTGAATTTATACGCCGTTGCATTTTTATCTACACGAACATTAACTCCATAGCGTTTGCCAAGTCCGGCTGCGATATCATTAAGAGAACTGTTGTTAAAGATAAGTTTTGATTCTTTCCAGAGCGTGAGTTCCCTCGCATTTACATTTATTATCTGGAAACTGCCGGTTGCTTTATTGAAGCTGAATTTCTCGTTGGGTTTCAGTTTCTTTATTAATTCACCCTTGCTGTCAGTAATATTCACTTCGCCTTCAACCAGTGTAGTTTCAATACCTGGTTCGTTTTTATAAGCCAAAACACTGAATTCAGTTCCTGTTACTTCAACAGAAAGCATGCCGGTATTGACTTTAAAAGGAGTGTTATTTTTTATCACTTTAAAGAAAGCAAGCCCTTCCATATCTACAACCCGGCCTGTCTCAAATTTGGCAGGAAAGCTGACGCTACTGTTTTCGCCCAGCCAAAGTGTTGACCCATCAGGTAATGAAAAAGATTTTACCTCACCGGCAGTTGTGGCGAACTTTAGCTGCTCAACTGCATTGTTTTTTTGAAAAAAGAAGTACAGTGCTGCCGTAAGTCCAGCCAACAGTGCGATACCGGCAACCAGTTTATAAACCGGGAACCTTCTTACCTTTGTTTCTGCGTAAGCTTTTGTTTCAATTTTTGAAAAAATGGCATCAAAATCAGGTTCCCGAACTTTTCCTTTTACTTCTCCCGGGTTTTCCCACTGCTCTTCCATCATGCTATTAATCTCTTCCGAGCCCAGCAATTCCTTTTCATCGCGCTGGCTGTAAGAGCCTGCGTAAAAGCGTTTAAAAATTTCGATATACTTTTTTGTTGTCATTCTGCTATTTTGCTTCCAACCTATTATACACTTAATGTCTTAAATACACTTAAGTGATCAGGGTGATATTTTTTTTAGTGCTTTTCGTATGGTTTGTAAAGCCAGGCTTTTGTGTACTTCAATCGTTCTGACCGAGAGATTTAATGTTGAAGCTATCTCCTTGTTCGACAGGCCTTCCATGTTTCCCATGATGAAGACTTTCTTTCGCTGGGCAGGCAATTCATCTATTATTTTATCAACGCCCGCTTTCAGGTCGGCATAGATCAGTTCGTTTTCGAGGTTGGAACTCTGCACCAGGTGATCAACAATGTAACTCCGGTAAGCCTTTTCGTTGATTTTTTTACGCTGAATGTTGAAAAGATGGTTTTTGGCGATGGTATAAATGTAGTTGTTGAGCGAAAGTTCCTCTTTTACTCCTTCGCGTTCGTCCCATAATTTTATAAATACATCCTGCACGACGTTTTCTGCATCTTCGGCTGAGTTGTAATACCTGATGGCAAAGTAGTAGATCTTCTCCCTGTATTTCCGGAAAATTTCCTCAAATGCCTTTTTATCGCCAACCTTCAGCCTGCTTACAAGTTGCCTGTCGTCATTATCTTCCAGCATA
>JBBSDG010000424.1:0-4168 GCA_038249635.1 Bacteroidales bacterium
ATCCGGACCAATGCGCTTGGATCCCCACTGGAAAGGATGATCATACACATATTCACCTGCTTTGGAATATTCGCCATAGCGTTCCGTTTCCGACCTGAATGGTCTCACCATTTGTGAGTGGCAATTATAGCATCCCTCCTGGATATAAATGTCACGGCCATGCAATTCGAGAGGAGTATAGGGTTTAACGCTGGCAATTGTTGGGATATTTGATTTTACAAGATAAGTGGGTACTACTTCAACAATTCCACCAATAAGTATTGCTACGATTGACAACAGCATGAACTGCACAGGTCTGCGTTCGATAAATCGGTGAAAACTTTCGCCCGATTTACGTGCACCTTCTTTTTCGAGTGCCGGAGCTTCGGCAGCTTCCATGGCAACAAACGAACCAGCCTGAACGGTTTTATAAATGTTATAAACAAGGATAAGCATGCCTATGAAATATAAGGAACCTCCGAACAACCTCATCCAATACATCGGCATGATCTGGGTAACAATTTCGAGGAAGTTAGGATATACCAGGTCGCCGGCGGCATTAAACTGTTTCCACATCGAGGCTTCTGTCCAACCTGCCCAATACATAGGAACCGACCAGAATAAGATAGCTAGCGTACCGATCCAGAAATGCAGGTTAGCCAGTTTGTTCGAGTATAATTTTGTAGCGAAAATGCGTGGAAACAACCAGTAAATCATACCAAAAGTGAGGAATCCATTCCAGCCAAGTGCGCCAATATGAACGTGAGCAACGGTCCAGTTGGTGAAGTGACTGATGGCATTAATATTTTTTAATGAAAGCATTGGTCCCTCGAATGTTGACATACCATAAGCAGTAATTGCAACCACGAAGAATTTGAGTACCGGCTCCTCGCGAACTCTGTCCCATGCACCACGCAAGGTGAGCAAGCCATTGATCATACCTCCCCATGAAGGTGCTATCAGCATAATGGAGAAAACTGTTCCCAGCGATTGCGCCCAGTTTGGCAAAGCCTGATACAGTAAATGATGAGGGCCTGCCCAGATATAAAGGAAAATAAGCGCCCAGAAATGAATTATACTTAATTTATACGAATAAATAGGCCGGTTGGCAGCTTTTGGCATAAAATAATACATGAGGCCCAGGTAGGGAGTAGTAAGGAAGAAAGCAACTGCGTTATGTCCATACCACCATTGTACAAGCGCATCCTGTACGCCGGCAAATACCGGGTAACTTTTAAAGATTGCCCAGGGGATTTCCATTGAATTAACAATGTGAAGCACGGCAACTGTAACAAACGTTGCGATGTAGAACCAGATTGCCACATAAATATGCTTTACCCTTCGCTTAAGGATAGTCCACATCATGTTCCAGCCAAAAATAACCCATATAACGGCGATCAGTATATCTATTGGCCATTCGAGTTCGGCATACTCTTTACCGCTTGTATAACCGGCAAGCAACGAAACCGCAGCCATCACAATAATAGATTGCCAGCCCCAGAAATGAACTTTTGTCATCCAGTTGCTGGCCATTCCGGTTTTGAGCAACCGCTGCAGCGAATAATAATAACCGGTAAAAATACCGTTGCCTACAAAGGCAAAAATCACAGCGTTGGTGTGTACCGGTCGCCATCGCCCGAATGTCAAGTAAGGCAAATTGAAATTTGCCGATGGCAATACCAATTGTGTGGCAATAAATACACCTCCCAGCATGCCTATCACACCCCAGAAAATGGTGGCATAGGCAAACAATTTCACAATTTTGTTGTCGTAGTAAAATTTTTGTAATTCCATACGCTTTTTGGTTTAGCTAATCTTTGTTTTGGTTTGTATTTGTTTTTTCAGATTTATTCTCATCGTTATCAAATAAGATTCGTATGGAAGGTGAAACATCATCATCGTACTGCCCCGACTTTACAGCCCACAGAAAAGCCACCAGAAATCCGGCAGCAACTACGATACTAAAACCTATAAGTACGACTATTACGCTCATTTAAGTAATCAAATATTGAATTAGCCAAAGTTATTGAAACAGGTATTACAAACTACAGGCGATTCTTAATTTAGAACAATTCCTGATAAACTTTCATCTCATTGAAATAGATCATATTATCAAATACATAAATCAGTATATCATGAATAAATTACTATATGTGCATTTTCAGGCAGGTAAATCAACAACAAAATTAATTAAGTATAAACTGTATTAATCAGAATTTTCGTGATTTCGAAAGTACCGAAACAGCAAGGCTCGCAAATGTAACCACCGAGATGGAGCTTAAAGGCATGAGTATGGCAGCAACAACGGGCGACAATAATCCCTGAATGGCGAACGAGAGTCCTATTATATTGTAAAGAAATGATAATACGTAACTTGCATATACAATTTTCAATGCCGAGCGCGAAAAACCAAGGAAATCCTGCAACCTCCCGAATTTATCCGATTGTAGTATGGCGTCGCAGGCAGGCGAAAAATGGTAAATATCATCAGCAATGGTAATTCCGATATCAGCTTTCAGCAAAGCACCGGCATCATTAAGTCCGTCGCCTATCATTATCACGTTGCGACCGTTTAGTTTCAATTCATTGATATATTCGAGTTTATCAACAGGCGATTGGTTGAAATGCAGTTTTGTTGCAGAAGTAAAGTAGCTTTTCAGGTTTTCTTCCTCTGAGTTATTATCACCGGTGAGCAAATGAAGTTGCATAGGATATAATCCTGAAATTACTTCGCTTAACCCATCCCTGTATTGATTTTCCATCTTGAAATATCCCCTGAGCTTATTGTCGATGGAAACATACACTGACGAAATTTTACTTTCATCGACAGAATCGGATCCTGACACAAATTTTCGCGATCCGAGTAAAATCCGATGATCATTAACCATCCCTGCAATTCCAAGCCCGGCAATTTCTCTATACCCGCTAACTTTGAGCAATTCACTTACGGGCAGCCATTCAGTAACCATTACCGAAAGCGGATGTGGCGAGTTTCGTGCAACCGACTTTACCCATTGTTGCTCCATTTCACTCAGGGCATTGCCTTCCCAGCCAACATTCATGGTCCGCGATTGGGTAAGCGTACCGGTTTTATCGAACACAACCGTATCGGCATGAGTAAGATTTTCGATTACTTCGGTATTTTTAATATAAAAACCATTGCGGCCAAAAACGCGCATCACATTGCCAAATGTAAATGGTATAGTTAAAGCTAAAGCGCATGGACAGGCTACAATCAGAATGGTAGAAAAAACATATACCGCTTTTCCAAGGCTTTTAAACGACCAGTAAATACCTGCACTTAAAGCAATGGCGAGTATTAACAGTGTGAAATAATGACTCACTTTGGTAACAACAGTTTGCATCTGCATTTCGCCTTCCGTGCCAAGTTTGTCCTCGTTCCATAACTGTGTGAGGTAGCTTTGCGCAACTTCCTTTTCGACCCTGAGCTTTATTGCAGCACCCGACTGCTTGCCACCGGCAAAAACAAAATCACCTGCTTTTTTAGCAACAGAAATCGATTCGCCGGTTACAAAGCTGTAATCGATGTTTCCTTCGCCTTCAATTACTATCGAATCGACAGGAATCAGCTCACCGTTCCTTACAAGTATCTCATTACCGGCTTTGAGGTCTTTCAACTGAACAAATTCTTCTTTCCCTTCAAGCAGGCGGGTAACGGCAATCGGGAAATACGATTTGTAATCGCGGTCGAACGAAAGGGATTGGTAAGTGCGGCTTTGATACCAGCGACCTATCAACATAAAAAAAAGTAATCCGGCCAGTGAATCCATGTAACCGGTTCCTGAACCGCTGAAAATCTCATAACTGCTTTCAAGGAAAAGTGACAGAATACCAATTGATAGTGGAAGGTCAATATTTATAATTCCCTTACGAAGGCTTTTAAATGCCGAAAGAAAAAAATCGCTGCTGCAAAATGTAATAACCGGCAACGCAAGGATAAAAGATACAATCCCGAAAGTACCGGCCATCAGTTTATCAATGGCTTCACCGCCAGGCAAATAATCCGGAAAACTGAGCAGCATAATATTTCCAAACGCAAAACCGGCAACACCAATCTTCATAATCATGCGTCGGTTTGTACGCTGATGTTCGTCTTTCTTATCCTTATTATAGCTAACATCGGGAATATAATGGATACTATGCAGGAGTTCCACCACCCGCCTCAGAG
>JBBSDG010000425.1:0-4158 GCA_038249635.1 Bacteroidales bacterium
GACCCGGTGAGATCGCTTTTACGAACTGTTCCATACCCGATAACCACAATTTCAGAGAGCATAACCTTACTGGACTGAAGTACAATATTGATGATGTTCTCCGCACCAATGGTAACTTCCTGAGGTTCAAACCCTATAAAAGAGACTGATAATGTGGATTCAGCCTGGTTTACAGACAAGGAGAATTTGCCATTAATGTCGGTGGCAGTGCCATTGGTGGTACCTTTAATAACAATTGTGGCTCCTGGAAGTGTTTCTTTTGTATCAGCCGAACTGACAGTTCCTGTAATAACCCGCACCTGCCCAAATGTGGTTGTGGCGATAAACAACAACAACAATAGCAAAAGAGAATTTTTTGCCCAGAGGTTGAACTGTTTTTGTAGTAGTATTTTTTCCATAACATTCAGATTGATTAGAATTAGGATTGAATAGTAGATCAGTATAAAATTATTTCTAAATCAGTTGTTTTTTTTTCGCAATCGTTTGCGGTCATCCAAAGATACAAATTAAAAGCGTTATTTTTTTGATATTTCAGTTTACTGCCTCATCACGGTTACTACACCCGATTGTAGTTGTAATTGTACACCCCTACATTATTACATCAAGCCTTGTAATTTGTCGTGTAATTATTTGGTTTGTAATGATTAGAGATAGAATAAATCGGATTTAATTTTTCAATAAATTTATTTATTTAAAGGTTTTTGTGTCGGTTTTGCAAGCGATAAAATGACTTTCGGAGAACTGGTAGTTATAAAAATCATTATATGTATAACAATTCACCACTGACATTCATTTAGAAGGCTGAGCATTTTGTGATTGACTTCTTGATTCTTATGGCAATTATCGGATTACAGTACTGCTTCCTGAATTATTACAGAGAGATTTCAATAGTATTTTCTTCGTGGAGGAGTAAGTTGATGAATAATTCCACTGCAATAACCGCCCCGCCCTTGCGGTATTTGTTGTTTTCGTAAGCAAACTGAACTACTTTTCCGTTAATGCTGATAGCGAAAGGGCTATAGTTTGCCTGTTTTACGGAGTATTTGAAGGTAACAGGATAACCCATAAACAGGATGGAAGCAGTTAATTCATCCATCGAAAACGGAAGCACAGGATCGATGATAATACAGCCTGATTCAATTCGCAATCCAAGCAAACGCGAAATAACAAGCGTAATATAAATCCCCGGCCCACTTGAATAAACACGCCATCCTCCTTTAAGTTCTATTTTGCCTGTTTTTATATCATCGTAGCGTTCATCGGCTTCATAGCGATTCCTAAAAGTTACATCCGAACTGCTGTAATAGCAATTTGATTGCCTTATGTCTCCGCAAGGAACAACTTCACGGTAAGCAACCGGGTTTGCCTGGCGAAGGGCTTTCACGAAAGCATCAGCTTTGCCCATAAATGCGAGCGATTCGGCATAACGGATATGTTCGTGAATATACATCAGGCCAATCTCACGCCCGAAAAATGTACTGCTTTCGGCTCTTTGAAAAATAGTTTGAATGCCTCCTTTGTATTTCAGGGGTCGATCCATCAATCTTGCGCCATCCGGACCTTTCAGGTATTGCTCAATCAAATCCTGGTGGTGAAGCGCTTGTTCTTTTGTGAAAATTCCGCTTATAACTCCCCGATCCATCGGAAGGATACTATACTTAATGCCTGTTTTGTTATCAGTTGGGTGAAGCAGTAAACTAATACTTCCATCTTCTTCAAGCAGGCCATAACCGGCAACAACTCCGTTCTTTATAAGGTATTTGTTAAAATCTGATTTAATGTTTGCACAGATTTCTTCCAGTTCTTTTGCTTTTGATTCATCTCCAATCAGTTCATAAACAGTGTGATACTGATTAAAAGCCTGGTAATTCATTTCAACAGTCCAGCTGGAAATCATTCTTTCAGCTAACTGCTTGCTAACCGGCTGCAGCGAATCATTCCAGTCGCCGCCGCCAAATGGCACCATAGCAGTTCCGGGAATAAATGAATCAATTATCATTTTAATCAGCCTGTCACTATGTTCGCTGAGAGGCGTTATTTCGGCATAAACAACTCCTTTTTCATGATAATAGGGGAGTAGCTCGTCGAGTATTTTTAAATCGCCGGTAACTTTGATGTAGTTGCTCAACGAAATCAGGCACCAGTAGTAAACGTCGCCGTGGCAATCGCCGGCACGGATATTGAAATAACTGTCGAACATCCACCACTGTGGCCAGTCGCCAACCGGATTCTGATTCGCAAAAATAGTGAGCAGCAATTTCCGGGCTTCGCTGTATTTTTGAAGGCACATCAAAAGGTCGAACGGCCCCTGCGAAACATCGCGTGTACCCCAGGCTGCTCCGCCAAATTGCTCCAGGCCGTGAGGTGTCAGAAAATGAGTAATTGCATTCATGCTGAACCAGGGCAGGATTTCGCGGATGGCCGCAATATCTTTTTGATCGCTTTTCAGCGCCAGGTTTAAACACAAATTCTGTAAATCATTTTGGGCATCGACGCAATCGGCTGCATATTGATTATCCGAATTTTCAATTTTTGCGATGTTTGCCGGAGAGCAGACCTCGCCAATAAAACTCATGCAAAATTCATGGGTGGCCTTAACTTCCAGAACGAAAAATGAATCACCAAAACTTTTATTATTCCCTATGCGTGCATCTACACCCGAAGCCTCGAAACTGGAATTGCCGTTCACCAGGATACTGAATTGCGCTTGAGGGAATTTACCTGCAATCATGCTTTCAGGCTTTGGTTTAGCAATAAATTCTCCATGTTGATTTCCCGGATTAATTGACCAGCCGTTACTTTCATCAAAATGATGGGTGATCAAAAGTTTAATCTTTTCGCCTTTAATAACTTTAAAATCCAGGTTAACTCTTGCTGAGGTTTTGGATGTCCATGTGCGAACCTGGAAAATGGTTTCGCCATGTTTGTAAATCCACCGGCAATGATTTAAGCCTATTTCAAAGGCCGAGGGAACTCCCAGCAAATATTGCCGGCCTTCAATTTCTGCAAAAATCCGTTGACCAGTTTCCTGCGATTGGTTAAACTGGCTGGCACAAACGGAAAGGAAAATATTGAAGTTGGTATTGCCTTGTGTGAGATGCGAATTGAAAACACCAAAAGCAAAGGCGGTGGTTGATACAATATTTTCGTCGGCTTCGTAACCGGCTTTGGCCTGCATGATATGTCCGTGCGGGCGGTCGGCAAGGATTTCTTTCGTCCGCAATACAACATGGTTGCTTTCTTTATTAAAAAAAGACAACAACTTCCCATCCTCGACTTCAATATGCCGTCTGTAAGTACCAAAAAAGCTGATCAACTCTTCGTTATTCAAATCATCAACCGGCAAAAACGGAGATGTGTTAAAAATATTCTTTTCAGGAGTAATTAATTTTTCCAGATTTTGAGTCGAAACTTCATCTCCAAATTCAAGAATTAAATCTGGTAATTGCTGTAAATCCTCATCTGAAGTAGCTTTTGGATGATCAGGTAAATAAGTTGCAACAAAAACGCTGGTATGACTTTCGCCGTATTCCAGTATAAATGGTTTTTCCTGCAAAGCCACAACTGACGATTCGCCTGAGTATTCTCCGCCAAGATTGTTAGTCATCAAACCTTCCGGAATTCCGGTTTCACGGTATGTTTTGCCATAAAACTGCATCCCATCCACGCTTCCTGAAGCGGCTGAATTTTTACAAGCCATCATTATCCAAGGATTACCAACAGATTCCTTCATGTTCTGGCGGCAGCAAATCACTGAACCATATTTTTTGTCATCAAGAATACGGTGCTCAAGATATTGGCTTACATAATATTCATTGATTAGTCCGTCAGTTATCGGCTTCATGCCCATATCCTGCTGGTAAACCAGGTCAAGTTCAACCGAATCGTCCGAAGTATTTTGAATACTGACTGACCATTGCCAGCTCTGACTCTTATTAGAAAGTTGGAGGATGCACTTATAGTATATTTCTCCCCATCGACCTTTAGCTGTAACTGAACTATCGTTTACACTATAGCTGCTGTTACTTTCAGGTCCCAAAAGTGGTTTGTATTCAATAGGATTTGTTCGCTTCCTCAAATATAGGTTTGCACCGGATTTCGAAAACGGATTTGCAGACCTGAGACTTATCCGGATCGGGCTGACTTCGATATGCTGAA
>JBBSDG010000426.1:0-4151 GCA_038249635.1 Bacteroidales bacterium
AAACTGATTTCAATTTCAAATGGGTGATATATGTTTAGTTACCTGATCGCGTTGGTTTCAATGTATTATTAACTCAAAGAGTGCAAAAATATTTCATTTTTTCTGATTTACAGCTAAAAGAGTGTAATCCCTGCATTTAATTCTGAAAGGATACTGCTAATTGTAAGGTCGCAATCCCTGCTGAATTTTTAAACCGAATAGAAAGTTATCTGTAAAGTGCGTAAATACAGCATTTAAGATTATTTTTTATATACTTTTATGAAATTATATTTGATCATTTTGTGCTGAATTTTCTTATTTTAGGTAGGTTTGCAAAATATTACCTGTACTGCTGAAAAAAACTATGGATTTTAAAACAGAACGAATAAAGATCTGGAAGCTGTTGATGCGGCGAATTCGCGATCAATACAGGCTTGTGATCCTTAACGAAGAAACGCTCGAAGAACGGATCTCATTTAAGCTTTCGCGGCTGAATGTGTTTGTTGCCATTGGCATGTTGTCGATTATTCTGGTATTTATTACTACCTATATTATTGCATTCACACCTTTAAAGGAATACATTCCCGGTTATACCGATGTTACCTTGCAACGCCGGATATATGAATTGCAGCTTCGTTCCGATTCGGTAGCCTTTGCTATGCGGGCGCAGGAAAGATACCTCGAAGACCTGCGAAAAGTTCTTGGTGGCGATTTGCCAAACGAACGAAAGATGGCACCTGCCGATACCGCACAATCCCTGAAATATCAAAATATTAAGGATAAACGCTCGCCGGAAGATTCAATTCTACGGACTGAATATGATAATGCGAATAAATACAACCTTTTTAAGTCGGATAAATCATCGGGAAAAGGATCAACCATGCGCAATATTACCTTCTTTGCACCTATCAAAGGGATGGTTACCAGCGAGTTCGATCCGTTACGCAAGCATTTTGGAATTGATATTGTTGCTGCCCGCGACGAAGTTATTAAATCCGTTGAGGACGGAACGGTCATTTTTGCAGGCTGGACAGTGGAAACCGGCAACGTAATTGCAATACAGCACCCGGGTAATATAATTTCAATCTACAAGCATAATTCTGTTTTGCTTAAAAAGGAAGGAAATATAGTTCATGCAGGCGAAACAGTTGCCATTATCGGCGAATCAGGCGAATTGTCAACCGGCCCGCATCTTCATCTGGAATTATGGATCAACGGCATACCTGTAAACCCTAAAGATTACATTGTTTTTTAAAAGGTGCATTTTAACCGAAATCTGACAGCTTTTTAAAACCTGGCAGATTTACTTAATATATCTAATACTTGAAACGACGCATAGCCATTCTTGGATCAACAGGTTCAATAGGGACACAAGCCCTCGAAGTTGTGAAACAACATCCCGATAAGCTTGATGTAGAAGTGCTTACAGCTCACTCCAATGCTCCTTTGCTGATCAGGCAAGCCATTGAGTTTATGCCGAATGCTGTAGTTATTTCGAAGGAAAGCATGTACCAGCGGGTTTGCGAGGCTTTGGATCCATATGATATAAAAGTGTATTCAGGCTCGGCTTCCATTGAACAGGTAGTTGAAATGGAAACAATCGATATGGTTCTGGTTGCTTTGGTGGGCTGGAGCGGATTGAAACCCACACTGCGGGCCATTGAGGCCGGGAAACCTATTGCGCTTGCCAATAAGGAAACCCTGGTAGTTGCCGGCGAACTGGTTACTAAACTCGCGCGTGATATGGGAGTTAATATTTACCCTGTAGATTCAGAACACTCAGCCATATTTCAATGCCTTGCCGGGGAATTTCACAATCCTGTCGAAAAAATTATCCTTACCGCTTCAGGCGGTCCGTTCCGTGGCTTTAACCACGAGCAATTGCTGCGCGTTACCAAAGACCAGGCTTTAAAACACCCGAACTGGAACATGGGCTGCAAGGTAACCATTGATTCGGCAACCCTTATGAACAAAGGCCTTGAAGTGATTGAAGCAAAATGGCTTTTTAATGTTGATATTAACCAGATTGAAGTGGTAGTTCATCCGCAGAGCATTATTCATTCGATGGTTCAGTTTACCGACGGCTCCATTAAAGCACAAATGGGAATCCCCGATATGCGCCTGCCGATTCAATATGCACTCAATTATCCTCAGCGGTTGACTTCACAATTTCCAAAATTCAGTTTCGACCAGTGCCTACAGCTCACGTTTGAAAAACCGGATAAAGACAATTTCCGCTGTCTGAGTCTTGCTTATGAGGCTGGGCATCTGGGAGGGAACATGCCCTGTATTATGAATGCAGCCGATGAAGTTGCTGTTCACGCCTTTCTGCGGAAAGAAATCAGTTTTTTGCAAATTCCTGAACTTATTGAGCGGAGTATGTCGAAAATAAGTTTTGTAAGTAATCCAACGCTTAGTGATTACGAAGCTACCGATATTGAATCACGACTAATTGCAACAGAATTGATAGGCAGTTTCAAGAACTGATCGATTGAATTTTTATTCAGAAAAGGGATTATTGACAGGGCTATTATGCTCCTGTATCCACGAAATTAGCCTAAATTCTTGGCTCTGAAATTCATGATCAAAAAAGCAGTAAATTTGCACCCCGTTACAAGCGGAAAAGTAATCATAAAATCATAAGATCACGCCTCCTATGGACATTTTAATAAAAGTAGCCCAGCTGCTTCTAAGTTTATCTATTCTCGTGATATTTCACGAGTTCGGGCATTATCTTGCCGCTCGTATCTTTAAAACTAGGGTTGAGAAATTCTATCTTTTCTTCGATCCCTGGTTCTCGCTTTTTAAATTTAAAAAAGGAGATACTGAGTACGGCATTGGCTGGCTTCCACTGGGCGGATATGTTAAAATATCCGGTATGATTGACGAATCCATGGATAAGGAAGCCATGAAACTTCCGCCCCAGCCTTATGAATTCAGGGCAAAACCATCGTGGCAACGCCTGATTATCATGCTAGGAGGCGTTACAGTAAATGTATTGCTGGCGATAGGTATTTATGTGGTTATGCTTTCGTGGTGGGGCGAGCAGTACCTTCCTAATTCAGAAGTAAAATACGGTATCACAGTGGATACGCTGGGGCAGAAACTCGGTCTCCAGAATGGGGATAAGATTTTAACACTCGACAATAAACCTGTTGAGGATTTTTTCAGAATACCGGCAACCATTATTCTGGAAAATGTTCAGACCATGCAAGTGGAGCGTGATAGTCAGAAAGTTGATGTTGTTATCCCAAGGCAATTAATAGCTGAAATTGTAAAACATAAATCTCCTGATTTTATCAGTGTCCGCATTCCTTTCGAGGCTGCTGATTTCACAGCAGGCTCGGCTGCTAAAAAAGCCGGCATGATGGTAGGGGACAGGATTATAGGCGTTGCCGGTCAAAAAACACGTTATTATGACGAATTTAAGGCAGCTATCCTGAAGCATAAAAGTGAACAGGTTAACATACAGGTTCTGCGTGGTGCCGATACGGTTGTTTTGGCTATTACAACTTCGGATCGCGGTCTTATTGGTGTAGCAACAAAACCACCTACCGCATATTTTACCTTTAAAGAATACCACTATAATATTTTTCAGGCTATTCCGGCCGGTACTGTAAAGGCTTACGAAAAAACTGCGGACTACCTTAAATCCCTGAAACTTCTTTTTAATCCGGAGGTTAAAGCATACGAATCGGTGGGTGGTTTTATTACCATTGGAAGTATTTTCCCATCGGTCTGGGATTGGGAATCCTTCTGGAGCCTCACAGCTTTTCTTTCGCTTATGCTTGCTGTATTAAATATTCTGCCAATTCCGGCACTTGATGGCGGGCATGTTATGTTCCTGCTTTACGAGATTATTACCGGCCGCAAGCCCAGTGATAAATTTATGGAATATGCTCAGATCACAGGCATGGTGCTGCTTTTCGCCCTGCTTATCTTTGCCAACGGTAATGATATTGTGAAACTTTTCAGGTAAGGAAAAGAAATATACCTGATTACTGCTTAAATTAATCCCGGATTGAAATGGTTCAGCCCGGGATTAATCATTTTAGTAACTCTACAAAAATATTAGTTTATTTCTTTAAGGATTTTCTGTCCCACAAAGTCGCAAAGTTCACTAAGCTGCTTCGTGTACTTTGTGGCTTAGTGGGAAAACCTGTTAAGTTCCG
>JBBSDG010000427.1:0-4122 GCA_038249635.1 Bacteroidales bacterium
ATGGGGACAAGGGGAGACGGAGAAATGGAGACAAGGGGAAATGGGGACAAGGGGAGACAGACTGAGAGACTGAGACATAGTGACTAAGAGAAGCAGAGAATGAGAGACGGAATTTGACGAGTTTGCCGGGAGGCTCTTACCTGGTTGTTTAGCTTAGCTGAATCAAAAAGGGCGTTGTGTGCCACAGGCGGACAGAGGTACAGTAGCAACCAAACTATAAACGATTTTCCCGAAGTGACTATTTTCTGCATCCTGCGATAGGTATCCGAAATAAAAGAATTTTACACAACTCTCAGAATGGGTATCCAATCCCGAAATTAAGGATTCCTTTCTTGTAATTGAATACTTCCTGGCTAAACCATTCTCCTGGTTTGGTAGGGTCATAAAACGGAACCGCGGCATCAAGCCTCAGTATAAAAAACGAAAAGTCAAATCGCAGACCAAATCCTAAATCCATGGCTATCTGCTTGTAAAAAGTATTTAGGTTGAATTCGCCACCTTCAAAATCTGCACTTGATTTCCGCAACCACACATTGCCGGCATCAATAAAAAAGCTTCCAAGTAAAAAACTATAAATCGGGAAGCGGTTCTCAATACTGGCCTGCAACATAATTTCCCCGGTTTTATCATAGTTTAAATTGGTGGATACATAAGCTCCCGGTCCCAACGAACGTAAACGCCATCCCCGCATATCATTTGCGCCTCCCAGCCAGAAACTTTTTTCGAAAGGTACCGCATCCGAATTGCCATACGGAATGGCAGTTCCTCCCATAAACCGGAAAGCCAGCGTATTGTTATGCCTGATTTTCCAGAATTTGCGGAAGTCAAAATCGGTTCTTATATATTCTGAATATCGTACACCCAATCGTTTGTATGATCCGTCAATTGTATCTGTGCTATTCCTGATATTATCAACTACGTATGGAATGTTTCCGGAAGTTTCAGCATTGAACCTGAGAAAGAACTGCTTATTCAGTTTTGTGTCCGCCATGTTGCTGATAATAATGCTGTAACGGATCATGGTAAGCAAGTGATTAGTAAATTGCGATTTATATACAGGATCAGTTAATGAAGTGAGGTATTGCTGGAACGATGGCGAAATGTTGGAAATCTTTATATAGTTCAATTCCAGTGGAGTGAAAATATACTTCACTCTATCATTCCTGTTCCACTTATACGAAAAAGCGAGTGATGAAATATTCCTGTTGTATTCTTTCTGTAATTCAAATCCGGCACCGGCACTCAGTGAGGTACGTCCCTGCCGTATATCCTGCTGGTATTTAGAACGATAGGGTATCAGAAGTCTCGGGAAATCGATACTTACTTCAGCACCTCCTTCAACCGTATTAAAAAACAGGAAAAAATTCTGATTATTTTGATTGTTGAGGCTTCCCTGGATTTCACCACTCAATTTTATTTTTAGCGACAACACTTCGGCTCCCCTGAAAATATTCCTGTTCTGTATGGCCGAGTTCACACCAACACCAAAACGTCCTCCCGAGTTAGTACCTTCAGTTCCCACACTAAAAGTATTTAAATTATTCTTTTTCAACCGTATATTACAGTCGAGCATCTGTTTGCCGGAGGAATCTGCCATTTCCTGGTTCAGAATTTCCATGCTTACATTGGCAGACCCTATAATAGGTTGACTGATCATTTTTTTATAGGTGAGATTTGTCGCCGCCTGACTATAGGCATCACCCTGTGAAAACGATAAACTTGAGGCTAAAAATGACGGCTTTAGCAGGCTTTTTGATTCAGTAAGGATATAAATTTTTCTTCCTGCTGTATCCGACTTATTTAAATTATATTTATAAACCAGCGTATCGAGTTTCCTTTCCTGAGTAGCAGATTTAACATCCGGATTTATGTAAATATTGTGGATATAAAAGCGGGGATGTGTTGTTTCAACTATTGAGTCGCCTGAGGCAGGGGCTTTCAGTTTTATTTTTTTTAAATGCAATTCAACCTCAGCCGACAAACCAGCATTTGAGGTATCAGCAATATAATAAATATCGCTTAGCGAGAAATTGAAATAGCTGTTATTACGAAGATGGTTGGCAATTCTTTCGCGTTCATCGTCAAGCACGTATGTATCGTAAATCATTCCGCTGCGGAGCTTCCCGTTAGCTGAATCGGCCATAACAAAATCATTCATCACCGGATCAGGAACGAAATAATCGAATTTCTTAACCATGCAGGGAGGTCCGGAGTTGATAGTGTATGTAACCGTGGCTGTTTTACGCCCGTATCGCACCGAGCTTGAAACAGTGGCATGGTAAAACCCTTTATTCTTCAGGTATTGGTTTAATTTGTCGGAAGTACTCATGATCTGCATGGTATCCAGAATTACCGGTTTGCTGCCAAATGTTCTGCGAACCCATAGTTTGAATTTGGTTTCTTTTCCCTTCTGACTTCTTTCATAAAAATATATTCCCGGCCTGAAATAGGGTGCAATGCTTCCTTTCATTGAGCTTTGCTGTATAAATCCCTCTAGTTCGTCGGTTGGCAGATAAGAGTTTTTGTTTTTAATGTTATTTTGAACAAGCAGATAACCGCCGCGATGCTGCACTTTTAGCTCCGGCTTGCACGAAACCAGTGATAACACTATCAGTATCAGTAAAGTACTATAAGTTCTTCTTGTATTCAAGTAAATATATTTTTTTGCAGTTGATCAGGCAAAGATAACAGTATGAAGGGAATGAGAGAAATTATTTTAATAAGAGAGTGATAGCGTGAAATATAAAGAGGTTTCAGAAATAACTTATGGAGCTTTCGGTAGCATTGCCAGTTTCGGTTTTTCGTGAGGAGTAATGCAGCAGTAGGCTTTCTGAATAAAGAACCATGGCAAACAAGATGATGAGAACCTCATAAAGTTAATCATTAAATGAGTTTAAGGCAATAAAGCTTATAGCACCAACAAATCAGTCATGGCGAAAAAGACAGCGTTTGTATCGCAGCTTGTAAAACAATGCTTGTATTATCAGCTTCGTTGTGTAAAAAAGTTTTAATCCACTGTCAGGAATCAGATATTTTCCCACTAATTGAAACATGATGCCCGACAACCATAGCAATTCTTCAATAAACTTATCACATGCTTAACTGTTGTATTGTTGTTTAACTGAAACTTATGAAGAAATTATATCAGGAAAGCAAGCGTTTAAGAAGCGGCAAAACAGCCAGACTTATTTCAGTCTTCATGCTGGTTTTGCTCACCCGAGTCGGCCTGTTTGCCCAGGAAGCAACCATTCTCGACAATTTTACAGCTTCCGAAAACAATGGGAAAATATTCCTTCGTTGGGTTATTACATCAGGAAGCACCTGCAATGGAACCAAAATATTCCGTTCAACTGATAATTTGTCTTTCACACAAATTGGTGAAATATCCGGTGTTTGCGGAAGCTCTTCCTTTGCCAAGCCCTATGATTTTATCGATGAAAGCCCGGTTGACAATTTGAAAAACCATTACAGGCTCGAACTGGGTAACAATGGCTATTCAAAAGTAGTTTCTCTCGAAATAACAGATCTCCAAAATGGGGGTTACCAGGTTCGCCCTAATCCGGTTACCAGCCAGGCAAAAATTTATTTTAAAAATAAAAACCATGAAAGCCATCAATTGAAAATTCATAACCAAAACGGTTCCTTTATTTCTTCTTCTTATTCAAATGATGATTATTTTGATTTTGATGCAACCAATCTTCAGTCAGGAATATATATCTTTACTATATCTAAATCGGGTAAACCAGATAAATTATCAGGCAAAATAGTGGTTCAGCATTAAAATGAAATTTTTTATCAAATACTTGTCATGTTTTTCATTTTCTCCGGCTAATTTGAATAAATAGATAAGAAATGAAACTTACTATCAGCGTAATCTTCAGCCAACAGGTTCATCGGTGAATTTGTATGGTACACAAAGGCATTCAAAAAACAACGTGAAACCGGAGTTCCTTACTAAAAATACACAATTTAAAAACACAATATTATGAAAGCAATCTGGAACGGAAAAATCATAGCCGAAAGCAATGACACCGTTAATGTGGAGGGAAATCAATATTTCCCTGTTGAATCAGTTAAAAAAGAATACCTTGCAGGAAGTGATACCCATACGGTTTGCCATTG
>JBBSDG010000428.1:0-4114 GCA_038249635.1 Bacteroidales bacterium
GACGAAATTGAAGATCCTGAACTTGGTTTCGACCGCCTGATGGTAACTTACCTTAAGAAAGGATACAGCAAAGAATGGGTTAATCAACGTCTGAAAAGCATTGAAATCAGAAAAGAGCTCACAGATGAATGGGACGATCGGGGAGTTAAAAAAGGTCAGGAATATGCAATCCTGACCGATGAAATTACGAAAGCCTGGAGTGGCTTCAGTGTTAAACAATATAAAGAGCATAAAGACCTGAAAAAGGAAAACCTCCGCGACAACATGACTAACCTGGAACTTGTACTGAACATGCTGGCAGAAGCTTCCACAACCGAAATATCAAAAGATAAAAAGCCAAAAACATTTAACGAAAATAAAACAGTTGCCCGAAAAGGCGGCGAAGTTGCCAAAGCCGCCCGCCTTCAACTGGAAAATACAACCGGCAAAAAAGTAGTTACACAACTAAATGCAAAATCATTAAAAGAAAATAAAATTAAGGAATTGGAAGAATAAGATTTTTGTAATCTCCGTTTCGCCTTTCTCCCTCACCCTTTCCCCTTGTCTCCAAGTCCCCTTGTCCCTAAATCCCTCAGTCTCTCAGTCTCTCAATCCCTTAGTCTCCATTTTCTCCACTCGCCCGCTCATTTCATTAAAATTAACAATCTAACACTATAACATTGAACTTCACATCATTTGGCTTCAGCCCTACACTTATGCAGGGAATAGAAGCAATAGGATACGAAACCGCCACGCCCGTGCAGGTTTCAGCAATACCGGCCATACTCGAAGGTCGCGATTTAATTGCTTCGGCCCAGACCGGAACAGGAAAAACTGCTGCTTTTTTGCTTCCGGTAATCGAAAAACTTATGGCCATGCCTCACGACAACCAGGTGAAAGCTATGGTAATTGTGCCAACCCGCGAACTTGCGCTACAGATAGATCAGCAGATGGAAGGGTTCTCGTATTATACCCATGTCACTTCAATTGCCATTTATGGCGGAACCGATGGAACTGTGTTTTCGCGCGAAAAGCAGGCACTTACCGAAGGTGCCGATCTGATTGTATGCACACCCGGACGGCTTATGGCTCACATGAATATGGGCTACATTAAATTTCCGGAACTCAAATTCCTGATCCTCGACGAAGCTGATCGAATGCTGGATATGGGTTTTAATGAAGATATTCTCAAAATCATTTCCTATCTGCCAAAGCAAAGGCAAAACCTGATGTTTTCGGCTACCATGCCTTCCAAAATGCGGCACCTGGTACGGCAGATTCTTCACAATCCTGTCGAGATCAATATTGCCATGTCGAAACCGGCCGAAAAAATTGTTCAGGTAGCCTATGTGGTTTACGATACCCAGAAGATCCCGCTGATAAAAATGCTGCTGAAAGAAACTGTGATGAAGCGGGTGCTTATTTTTTGCTCTACCAAGGAAAAAACCCGGCAGTTATTCCACGAATTGAAAAAAATTGGAATGAAAGCCGAGGAAATCCATTCCACCCTCGATCAATCGGCACGCGAAAATGTAATCAACCGTTTCAAAAGCGGCGATATTCCTGTTCTTGTAGCAACCGATATTGTTTCGCGCGGTATTGATATTGAAGATATTGACATGGTGATCAATTACGATGTGCCTCACGATGCAGAAGACTATATTCATCGTATCGGCCGTACAGCGCGAGCTTCGGCCGAAGGCACGGCAGTTACCTTTATAAATGAGCGCGACCAACAAAGGTTTGGCGCCATCGAAACCCTGCTGGAACGCGAAATTGAGAAATCACAGGTTCCGGAAGAATATGGTGAAACGCCTGTATATAATCCCAAAATCAGGAGGAAAGACGAAAAAAGAAGTTTTGGTGGAAAGCGAAAAGGTGGAAGGAGGCCGGGAGGAAATGAACGGAAGCGGAGCTAAGGATTAGTTTTATTTTTTTATAGCTTGATATTTATAAATATCTGGCCGCTTTATTCTGGGTTGAAATTAATTTTTTGCTGTTCGTTTCGAGATAGGTGTCTGACAATTTTATTGACTTGATAAGATTTAGTTATAAATGTATTCACAGTCTCATCAAATTTCTGACTAATCTGTAATTCAATCTCAAGCACATCTCCTTTTGCAAAAGCTTCACCTCTATCAATTAACTCAAAGAAATTAGGGTCAGCTATTTTTGCTGAAATTTTTATTCCTCGATAATAAAAATCCCATTTTAAGTTTTCTTCAAAAGATACTCGTACAATATTAACTGTTGCAGCTTCCACAATTCTCCTTTCACCCTCCTCCACGTCTTCTGACTTTTGAGCCATATCAACAAATTCACTCTTATCTACTCGTACCAAAGGGACTTCATTGTTATCCGTTATTTCAAATCCGGTAATTGCTGGGTCATTATTTAAAACATCAAAGTTCTGCGTCAAAGCATCCTTCACTAGCGGACTATGTTCATAGATATTAAAAGTAGCATTCTCAATTATCAAAACATTACCTGCATTATTGGTGATTTTAGTCTTTTCTCCTTGATGCTTAATCTCTTTTGCCTTTTTTCCCTTCAAGAATTTTTTAAGCTCAATCAATCCAACAAGACTAGCAATGATTGCAGAACCAAGTTCAATATTTTCTTTTGTAAGTAAGTTTTTTAATGTATCAATTGCTGTTTCGACAAGTTCAATATGGCACAGAAAACTACCTTTTTCAAGAGCCTTGACTTTAATATCAATTTTTTTTCCGCTGTTAAGATATCTATTGACTTCTTGAACAATAGTTGTAGTATGAATTAAGCTGCTTATGAGGACATTAGCATCAACCTGATGTTGTTGTCCATCAAACTTGATTTTGAAATTATTATCCGATATGTGAGAGAGGTCCATTTGAACAAAGTTATAGAAACATTTTTAATTTCTAATTAAAAAAAGGAGGTACTAAAACTATTTCTTCCCTTCCCTCCGCTCATCCCATAGTTGTTTGAAACTTTTTGCAGCTACTTCCGGCAGCTCCCGCCGTGGACCCCAGGGTGCGGCAAAAAACTTTTTCAACGCATTGTTCTTGGTTTTACCGCTGAACATATCAATATACTTACGTTTGCCCATGGCTGTTTTGTAGGCATACATCACCGTTTTATCAAATCGGCTGGAAAGCCCTTCCTTTACGGAATCGTTACGGTTGTATAGCAACAGCTCGTGAAGGTTAATCTTTACAGGACAAACCTCGCTACATGCTCCGCAAAGTGATGAGGCAAAGCTCAGGTGCTTAAAATCTTTCATTCCCCGCATCCATGGAGTTATGACAGCTCCTATCGGTCCGCTGTAGGTGGTTCCGTAGGCATGCCCTCCAATGCTTTTATAAACCGGACAAACATTGAGGCAGGCGCCGCAACGGATACATCCCAAGGCACGGCGCTGGTTTTTATGAGCCAATATTTCGGTGCGGTTATTGTCGAGTAAAATAACGTACATTTCCTCCGGACCGTCGTTTTCGCCCTCTTGGCGTGGGCCGGTAACTATGGAATTATAAACTGTGATATTCTGCCCGGTGCCGTGTGTTGCCAATAAAGGCCAGAAAAGATCGAGGTCACGGAGTTTCGGAATTAGCTTTTCAATACCTGCAATTACAATATGCACTTTGGGAAACGACATGCTCATCAATGCATTTCCTTCATTTTCCGTAAGGCAAACAGCGCCAATATCAGCTACCAGGAAATTAGCCCCGGTAATTCCAATATCAGCATTGAAAAATTTCTCCCGGAGCAGGTTGCGGACAAAAGCAGTCACTTGCTGAGGTGTGCTGCCGGGTTCCATTCCGAATTTTTCGGTAAAGAGTTCGGCTACCTGCTCTTTGGATTTATGCATGGCCGGCGTAACAATATGATAAGGTTTTTCACCAGCCAGCTGCACAATGTATTCGCCCAAGTCTGTTTCGAGCGATTCGATACCGGCTTTTTCGAGGTGTTCGTTCAGCGAAATTTCCTCGGTAACCATGGTTTTGCTTTTCACCACATGTGTTGCCTGTTGCTTTTTAACGATTTTAAGCACTTCGCTTACAGCCTCGTCACCATCCTGGGCCCATATAACTTTGCCACCCCTGCTCTGAAAAGCTGACTCAAAATCAACAAGGTATTTTGCCATTTCGGTGATCAC
>JBBSDG010000429.1:0-4112 GCA_038249635.1 Bacteroidales bacterium
AAGAAAGGAATCCTTAATTTCGGGATTGGATACCCATTCTGAGAGTTGTGTAAAATTCTTTTATTTCGGATACCTATCGCAGGATGCATAAAATAGTCACTTCGTGAAAATCATTTATAGTTTGGTTGCTATTGTACCTCTGTCCGCCTGTGGCACACAACGCCCTTTTTGATTCAGCTAAGCTCAACAACCAGGTAAGAGCCTCCCGGCAAACTCGTCAAATTCCGTCTCTCAATCACTACTTCTCTTAGTCACTATGTATCTCAGTCTCTCAGTCTGTCTCCCCTTGTCCCCATTTCCCCTTGTCTCCATTTCTCCGTCTCCCCTTGTCCCCATTTCCCCTTGTCTCCATTTCTCCGTCTCCCCTTGTCCCCATCTCCCCTATCTCCCCAGTACTTTTTTCAAAAGTCCAAGCAGTTTATCTCTGTTAACAGGTTTGGAGAGGAATTCGTTGCAACCAGCTTCGTATGCGGCATTTTCATCAGCAAGCGAAACATAAGCTGTAAGTGCAATAATATGCAAACCGGGAAGAAAACGCCTGATTTCCATGGTGGCATCCAGGCCGCCCATTACCGGCATTTTCATATCCATAAGTATAAGACTCACCTCCGGATTAGTGCGGCAGGCATTCACGGCTTCGAGTCCGTTAGTAGCCCGTAAAACAAGGTAACCGGCACGTTTCAGGATAATATCAAGGTATTTATAATTAAAGTCATCATCTTCGGCTACAAGAATAAGCGGGTTAGCCTTTGGTTTTGGTTGAATTATTTCCAACTCCTGTTTTTCAATTACCGTAACGAGGCTATCACCAGGCAGAGTAAACGAAAATGTGGATCCCGTATTTTGAGATGATTCAACATAAATACTGCCGCCCAGGAGTTTTACCAAATCGCGGGCAATAGACAGTCCAAGGCCACTGCCTTCGTAAATTCTGGTTTGCGATACATCGGCCTGCATGAAATAATCAAAAATAAGCTGAACCTTATCCTTTTCGATGCCTATACCGGTATCGCTCACATAAAAGCTTAAACCTTTCGGTGTGCGCCGGTATCCGAAGGTTATTTCACCTTGTGGCGTAAACTTTACCGCATTGCCGATAAGGTGAGTCCATATTTTTTTAAGATGCTCAGGATCAGTATTCAATATAATATCCTTTGGATCATCAGGCTTACTTATCATTAACCTGATTTGTTTTTCAGCACATGCTTCTGTAAATTCATCTTTCAGTTCGGCAAGCATTTGGTTGAGCGAACAGGACATTTTATGTACCTCCACATTTCCGGATACAATTAATGAAATATCCATATAATTGGCAATGGTATTAAGCAGGCGGGAACTGCTTTTTTTAATGATCTGGGTGTATGATATTTTATTTTCAGCAGTAGTATCGGAGCTCAGCAACATTTCAACAAATCCTTCGATGGTACTCAGGGGCGTACGGATTTCGTGCGAGATATTATTGATGAAGGCCGATTTCAGCTTATCCCCGGCTTCTGCTTTTTCCTTGGCCTGTATGAGTTCGACCATCAATTTCCGCTTTTCGGTAACATTTTCTTTAATACCGATGAGATGTGTAATTTGTCCGGATTCATTTAAAAGTGGCGATATACTGCCATCCTCCCAATACAAATCACCGTTTTTCTTTTTATTCAGCATTTCACCATTCCATTGTTTTCCCGATAATATAGTTTCCCACAAATTTCTGTAAAATTCGGCCGACTGATGACCCGACTTTAAAATACGGGGGGATTTCCCTATTACTTCCGGAAGCGTGTAACCGGTTGTTTCGGTGTATTTGGGATTCACATATTCAATAATCCCGTTCATATCTGTAATCACAATTAAAGCAGGATTTTGCTCTATGGCGCGCGAAAGGATGCTGAGTTTTTCGAGGGTTTCGATGTTCGACCGTAAAACTGCCTTTTTCTCGATAGCAGCTCTGATAGCCTGTCCTAGCCTCGTAAGGTTATTTTTCAAAATGTAATCATCGGCTCCGGATTTCATGCATTCAGCGGCGATTTCCTCGTTATTGGCGCCGGTAACAAGTACAAACGGAATAAGTGGCGCATGTTCCTTGCGAAGTAAAAGTGCCTGCATACCATTAAATGAAGGCAGGTTATAATCGGAAAGAATAATGGTGGGTTCAAATTCCTTTAAAGCCTGGATGAATTGATTCCTGGTTTCAACGATTTTACTAATGAACTGCATGCCACTTTTAGTGATCTCACGCTGTATTAATTCAACATCAGAAGGCGTATCCTCAACAAACAGGATTTTTATTTTAGATTCCATAACCCGGTTCTTTCATTGATTACTGCAAAATAGCTTATATCAAGAATTATATAACAAATATAAGGGGTATTGGTAATGCTTTATTCAATAATTTAAAATAATTCAGAGTTATAAAGTTACAGCACTTCGACTCCGCTTAGTGTGACAAATGAACCCCTTGATCAGTAATTCACTACACTTTACAGTGTCAGGCACTCTGCGGGTGTGCAGACACTATTCATTTTCCGTCAATTCTCATGGTAAAATAAAAAGTTGCTCCTTCATCTACCACACTTTCGGCCCAAACGCGGCCATGGTGCCGGGTTACAATCCGTTTTACTATGGCAAGTCCAATGCCGGTGCCGTCAAAGTCTTTGATGGTATGCAAACGTTGAAAGACACCAAATATTTTTTCGTAATAGGCCATATTAAAACCAGCTCCGTTGTCCTTCAAAACAAAAACATTTTCGGAGTTTTTGTTTATTGAAAACACTTCAATGATACGGTTTTGTTTTTTGGAAGTGTATTTAATGGCATTGCTTATCAAATTGAGCCATACCTGCCTTATCATGGAAGGATCGCCAAAAGCTTCGGGGATATTTTGCAAACGAAAGTCAATACCATTTATATCAGTTTCCGAAGCAAGTTCCTGATACACCGAAAGTGCCATAGCTTTCATATCGATCTTTGTTTTTACTAATTTATACCGGCTCAGGCGTGAGAATGCAAGCAGATCATCAATAAGATAACCCATCTTATTTGCGTTTTCGATAATAATCCGCAGCATTCTTTTTCCCTCCGCGTCCAGAACCTGCGAATAATCTTCGAGCAGGAAATTAGCAAAACCATCGAGAGCTCTGAGCGGGGTCCGAAGGTCGTGCGAAATGGAATAGCTGAATGCTTCGAGCTCCTTATTGGCGGCTTCGAGCTGTGCAGTGCGGTGAATAACCCGTTTTTCAAGCTCTTCATTCAGTTGTTTATTTTCTTCCTCCGCTTGCTTAAGCCTGGTAATATCAGTTATACTGCCTATGAAGCCGCAAATTACACCGTCATTTATTTCAGGAACCGCATACCCGAGAATATAAACAATGCTTCCGTTGGGCTTAACAAAACGATATTCAGCAGTTGAAAAATGTTTATTATCAACGTCGGTATCCCAGTTTACACTTAAGCGCGCTTTATCGTCGGGATGCACGGCTCTAAGCCATCCATATTCCATGGCTTCATCAAAGGACAAGCCTGACAATTCGGACCAACGCGGATTTACATAGGTGGTGGATCCGTTAACATCAGAACGGAAAATTCCAACCGGTGAAACTATTGTTAAATTTTGAAACAACATCTGGCTTTCTTTCAGTGCCTCTTCTGCATTTTTACGGTCGGTAATATCCCGCATAATACCCTCATGGAATAGTATTTCCCCGTTTTCATCCGTGGAATACCATCCGTGGTCTTCGACCCATATTTCAGTTCCGTCCTTTTTGCGAAGCCGATATATGCCCATTTCGCGGTGTTTCTGTTCAAGCACCAGACTCTCCCTTTCGTCCGGATCAAAATACAACTGGGTTTTGATATCAATAGCCATTAATTCTTCCTTAGTATCATATCCAAGCATACTGACCATTGCCGAATTTATCTCAACGAATTTACCTTGATGGGTTGTTTTGTACACTCCATCCGGTAATTTTTCAATCAGGTTGCGATAAACCAATTCACTTTCGTGCAAAGCATTTTCAGCTTGAATCCGCCCGGTAACATCGCGTATCACACCTTCGTGGTAAAGGGTTTCGCCCGTTTCGGCTGAAGTGTACCATCCATGATCCTCGACCCAAATTTCGGAT
>JBBSDG010000430.1:0-4108 GCA_038249635.1 Bacteroidales bacterium
AAGTTCCTCTGCCAGACTCTGAGCCCAGAAACCATTGGCAAGATAATCGTGTTCGAGTGTGCTGTGCTTCTGAATGTTGCCCAAACCACAATGATGATTGGTAAGCAGCAGTCCCTGGTCCGAAACCAGCTCGCCTGTGCAGCCTCCGCCAAATAATACAATTGCATCTTTTAAACTCGAATGGTTAACGGAATAAATATCTTCGGCCGTTAGCTTCATGCCCATACCGCGCATTTCCTTTTCGTTGAGTTGCGAAAGCAGCATGGGAAGCCACATTCCTTCGCCAGCCTGTAATAGTTTTGTTGACAGTGCCAGGAAGATTAATAAAAGGATGATCTTGTTTTTCATGATGTTTTTAAAAGAATTTACAAGGTACTTATTAGGACATAAGAATATAAGGCATCCTGATTTTAGAATAAATGAATAAAGATTTCTGACTTTAATATTAGCCTGATTGCAAAATCCTAAATCACTATTCGTTATACTATTCGTTATTCGTTATTCACTATTCGTTATTCACTAAGCTTCATTCACGAATGCGAATCAAGGGTTGAAATTGCAACTTATTAGCAGCCAGGCGAACTCTTCCAATGTTTTAAACTTTGGAAGAGTTTAGCGTCCTATAGATAAAACCTGAATTCAACCCTTGATTCGCATGAATCACTATTCGTTAATCACTATTCGTTATTCACTCACTTACCTTCCGGCAATAGTCTCAATTTCAATCATTGCTCCCATCGGAAGTTTTACCACAGCATAAGCAGCACGGGCCGGGCTGTTTTCGGGATAGTATTTGCCATATACTTCGTTCATAGCTGCAAAATTATCCATATCATTCAGCAAACAGGTTGATTTTACTACATCCGCAAAAGTATAACCTGCCTCAGCCAGAATTACACCAATATTTTTCATTACCTGTTCGGTTTGTTCCTTTATCCCTCCTTCAATAAGTTTTGATGTTGCAGGATCAATCGGGGTTTGCCCTGAAACATAGAGCATTCCGTTAATTTCAATGGCCTGGCTGTAAGGCCCGATCGCTTTGGGGGCTTTGTTGGTAAAGATGACTGTTTTCATAGAGTTTCCATTTATTGAGAAAGCCCAAAAGTATGACTTTTTTTAAATTTTGGCGGTAAATTTAAAATCCTTTATCATTTTTTTCGATTTCTTTGTAACTTTACAACAGCTTTTGTGCTGGCATTGAAGCATAAGAGGTTCATCAGGAATTTATTGGATATATTCTACATTCAATTTACTAATACTTTATACATGAGTAAGGTGTCTGAAGAATCCAAACGGGAGCTGGAAACTGGTGTAAATCAGGATCTAAAGGTATTAGGCTCTGTGAAACCGCATATTTATTTTAACTCTTATGCTCAGATTCTCGATTGCAGTGAATCATTTGTTAAAATGGTTAAAATCAGCAAAAACAATTTACTTGCTACCCGGCTGAGTGAACACCTGCTCAATAATCAGTTCATAGCAGCTCTTAAAAAAGCTGAAACTGAAGGAATCAGCATTTTTCGCGGCAATGTAATGCTAGGCAATTCTATATCACCGGTTTTTCTGGAAGCCGCTATGATGAAAACTGAATCGGCAGTGCAACCCGATAAAAAGGTAATTTGCCTGGTATTAGAAATCAATTTGAACGATACTGCAAGTGAATCTATATATTTTAACGATAGTTCCGTTCCTTCCATATCTGATACACTCAATTCATCTATCTCATTGCATGGTATTGATGGCAGTGCATTATATATTTCGTCTTCCACTGAATCATTGTTTGGATATTCCTGTGCCGAACTTAATGGAATGAATTCTCTGGATATGATATATCCCGAAGACTTGCATATTGTTAAAAAATCGCTTGAACTGCTCAATACAGGCATCGACCATATCAATACACAGTACCGGATGGTGCATAAAAACGGATCATTAATTCATGTGGATAGCTCCAGTTATTTAATATCGGATGTTAATGGCCAAGGCAAACATATTGTAAATATTACCCGGGACCTAAGTTCACAGGGTCTAATTGAACGTGCGCTTCACCGCAGTGAGCAAAAATATTTCAGCCTGGTAATGAATCTGCCTACCGGAATCTCACTCATTAGTACCACTGGTGAGTTATTGGAAGTAAATAATGCCATGAAAACAATTATGGGTCTATCGCTCATTGCACCTCTTCCTGAAATGAATTTTTTCGATATTGAGGCGATGAAACGGATGAAGATAGTGGATCAGTTCAATAAATGTATAGATACCAAAGAAATAGTGAATGGAGAGATAACCATTAAGATTACAAGTAAAAACCGAGGTAAATACCTGTCATATAGTTTTGTGCCGGTTTTTAAAAGCAACCATGAAGTCGATATTGTTATCGGTTATGTAAGCGATCTTACCCAACAGATGAAATCAGAAATTAAAAGTCGCGAACATGCTGAATTCCTGAACCTTGTAATTAATGCGATAAAATCTCCTTTTTTCGTAAAAAATCAAGAACACAAATGGGTTATGCTCAATGATGCGGCGGTACTGATGATGGGACAGTCGCGTGAAGCTCTCACAGGTAAGTCGGATTACGATCTATATTCAAGGGAACAGGCTGATATTTTTTGGAAATACGACGAGCAGGTATTCAAAACCGGCAGTAGCAGTAACGAGGAGCAGATTACCTGGTCGGACGGGAAACTGCATACTATTGTATCTTACAAGCAATTATACATCGAGAAATCATCGGGTAAAAAATTTATTATAGGAACAATACATGATGTTTCGGAATATAAAAAGATTGAGGAAGAACTTCGTTCGAGTGTGGTGAAATATCATGAACTTTTTGACAATGCCAATGATTTTATTATCACAATGGATCTCGAAGGCAATATCACTAACGCAAACCGAACTTTGTTAAACTACATGCAAACCGACCTTGAAGAATTTTTGAAGCATAAAGTTTACGATTTTATAACTGACGAAAACCACACATTGGCTAATGCCTATAAAGATAAAATATTAGATGGAACATTAAAGGAAGCTTTCGAGCTTGAGTCAATAGGCCTCAGCGGTGAACCGGTTACTTACGAAGTAAAAGCCAGTTTGATAGTGCGGAACAACGTACCGGTGGGCTTTCAATGTTTATTCAGCGATATTACCAAGCGTAAAGAAGCCGGGCTTAATCTCGAAAAGTACACCCAAAACCTTATAGACCTCAACAAAACCAAGGATAAGTTTTTCAGCATAATTGCCCACGATCTGCGTAACCCATACAGCAGCATGATAGGATTCTCAGAAATGTTGCTCGAGGATCTTGAAGAGTTGCCTATGGAAGAGATAAGAGACTCAATAAAAATCATACATACTTCGGCAAAAAATTCATTCAACTTGCTCGATAACCTGCTTGCCTGGTCGCGGCTCGAAACCGGGCATATGCCTTTTACCCCGTCGCGGGTTGTTTTAACAAAAGCAGTAGAGGAAGTAATCAATGTTCTTTTCAGTATTGCATACCATAAAAAAATTGAAATTAACAATCGTGTGAAACTTAACACTTTACTTCATGCCGATAAAAATATGCTGAATACCATCCTGAATAACCTGATAATGAATGCTATAAAATTTACTGCATCAGGTGGCGAAATAAATATAACCGCAGGTGAAATGGATTTGGATCCATATTCAGGAAAAACATTTGTTAAGATTTCGGTCGCCGACACAGGAATAGGAATGGATAACAAAACACTCGATATGCTTTTTACTTCCCAGAAACTGCAATCACAGCCCGGCACTGAAAAGGAACAAGGTTCGGGACTTGGGATTTTACTAACCCGCGAAATGATTGAAAAACACGGTGGAAGCATCAACGCAGAAAGTACTCCGGGCGAAGGCTCTGTTTTTTCGTTTCTAATTCCTGCTTATAATCCTGATGATTTATAGCCCTGATAGCATTTCGATTAGCACATTTATGGCATAGCTTCTTCATTTTCATCTACTATTCAGCTTACTGTATTCATACAAAATGATGATGCCAGCGAGAGCATAAAATTTAGTATCACACAAATTCAGGACTGATTTTTAGTTGCTTTTTATGTATCAATCAAAACAATTATTACATTTA
>JBBSDG010000431.1:0-4099 GCA_038249635.1 Bacteroidales bacterium
CTTACCGAGTCGTACATCTGTGTGAAATTTCTATTAAGCCTAGACTTTTTGGTTCTTTTGTGTCATGACAAAAGAACAAGAAATAAAACAGAAAATAAACTTGTGCTTCCTTTTCCAGCACATCAAAATAATATCTTGCCCATATAGAATGATAAGGAATCAACTGTTTCTGCTGAATTAATCGCCAAAGATATCGTAATTTCATCATGTTAGCTGTTGGTATCAAATCACGAGCTAACAACTTGCTGTTGTATAAAAAAAGCCAACCCTTCCGGATCAGCTTTTTTGCAATTGAAGATATATTGAGTTTACTAGTTATGCGATTTTACAGAGGCAGATAACTTGTTCCTGAATTGTTATTCCTTTGCCAGTCAACTTTATAGCGGGTCGGACAGTTATCGCCCGATACAGGTTCGTTGTTGTCGTCGAATCCAAAAGTAACAGTTGCATTTTTACTGTCAGCAGGAATCTGATGCAATTTGATTCCTGAAACCGGATTCCAGTCGCAGGTTTGTTTGTGTACAACCGATTGGTTGATTTGTGTGTAGAATTGTTCGCCATCTCTGTTTGTGCCCCAAACTACCAGGTTCTGGTATTCGCCCGAAGTACCGAAGCCGTCGATAGTAAGATATAACTTTCCTTGTGTCCCTGTGTAAGTAAGTCGTCTGGCTACATTCCAGGTGCGGCTTGTGCCATTGTCGAAACTGGCCTGCATGGTTCCGCTGGCTTCCTGTATGAAAGACGCAATTTTATTGCCTACTTGCCAGCGATGTCCGCCACTTACATTGACAAAAGTTTTTGTGCCGTTTAGAGTTACCGACTTGCCTGTTGCTACGCGTGTAACTTTAAAATTGATGTACTTGTAAATCACGGTTGCTCCGGCCACTTCCCAGTGTGTGCCTGCTTTTTTTCTGATTTCAATCTGACCAGTACGGTTCACTTTGCCGTTGCAGGTGAGGCCTTTGTATGTAATATAAATTGCAATAGTGTCATTGGCTTTTTTCAGCGAATCAATAGTTGCATTGCAGGGCAGACCTTCAGTTGATTTCAAACCAGTAAAGTTATTGGATAATGTGGAAGTGATATCGATTTCGGCATCGTTCATAACACCATCAACCTGATTTTCATCAGCCGACAATTGTTTTAGCGTGGCAGGATCAGCGGTTCCTGTGTCCAGATTATCCTTTTTACATGAGGTGAATGTGAGAGTAATGGCGGAGACAAGAATTACTCCGAGCCGGAAGAGATTTTTCGTTTTCATAGTTTTTAATGTTTAGATTATTTGTTAATGAGTGATTAACTGTTTACGTTAATAATACACACAACTTTGATTTTACCCTGACGCGTTGTAGAAGATTTTTGTAATTAATTTACAATTATCACTTTTTGAAGGGTTTGAACAGTCTGACACTTCGACTTCGCTCAGTGTGACTGTTTGAAGAGTTGACCCTGTAACACTGAAACTCTGTAACCCTGAAACATTTTTTTAATCCTACTTTACAGTTTCCTGTTTCTCCGTCACTCCGCAAGCACCAAAGAATCCTAATGCTCCTTCGCTCATATTGGTAGGAACATTTGCCGAAGCGGTGTTGAAAAGTCCTCCCTGCCAAGTTGTTTCGAGCAATATGGCCCGGATAAATGCAGCATGTTCATCAGTGAGTGAATAACGTCTCTCGGTGATTACTGTTCCGGCCGGGAAGTTCACTTTTTCAATTGTCGGCGCAAATACTTCGCTTACATCCAGGGTTGGAAGCGTGTAGGAATAAAGTTTCGCCTTACACGAATCAGGATTAGTATTCCGGTATCCCGGCGCCGACGACCAGTCGAGCGTTATTTCATACATGGCTGCTTTGTCAGGATTATAGAAAAGCGATACTGCCGTTATCTGATATATATTCTTACTCACGGACTTGTATTTCAAAAAAGCAAAGTCTGCCGCCGGCGATAGCAATGCTTTTGAAACATAAACCCTGTTTCCTGAAGTGATCAGTAAGGAATAAGTTCGGGTTTTAATCCCGGTAAATGCTTTGTCCGATAAATAGGTTCCGGGTAATTCAGCGCTTTCATGAAAAGTATATGTCCCCTGATCCGACGAAACCAAAACCGTTGCCCCGCCCACAGGCAGAGGCTTTTCGTTTAGTTGTGCCAGCGGTTTCGAAATGGTAATTGTTTGAATTTTAAGTTCGTTGGTAATAATTCCGTCAACTACAATAAATTCATTGTTTGCTTTCTGCAAATTCCAGTCCGACTGCTCCTCGCAGGATGCAAGAAACAGTATCAGAAATAGATATATTATCAGTTTTTGCATCAGAAACGGAATGTATAGTTTAAGGATGGAATGGCGCCGGCAACTGAAATTGAAGTTGGAATACGTTCCACATCACCCTGAAGGTTGACAGGAACTACGATGTTACCGTTATCATCCATTATTTTATTGAAGTTTTGCCCGAAAGGATTATGCCTGCCGTATGCATTGTAAACGGTAAGCATGAAGTTATGCTGAAATCGCTTTTCCGGTTTGCTGAGTGCAAATGTTACGGATAAATCGAGGCGGTGGTAATCAGGATAGCGGTCGTTATTTTTATCGCCATACACCGGAACGGAATAACCATTTACATAATAAAAACCTGTTGGTGATGTAAACGGCGAACCTGTAAGATAAATCCAGTGCGACGAAAAACTCCAGTGTTTACCTGACACATACGACAAAGTTATACCCAGGTTATGCGGACGGTCGTATGAGGCAGGAAAGATTTTACCATTATTCACATCTTCAATTTGTTTTGTGGATCGCGACCAGGCATAGCTTATCCAACCGGTAAATTTTCCCAGGTTTTTGCGCAACAAGGTTTCAATACCATACGACCAGCCATCACCAAACCGCAGTTCTCCTTCGAGCAGCGGGTTGTAAAGCAGGTTGGCGTGATCCTTATAGTCGATCTGGTTATAAAGACGTTTATAATAAGCCTCAATCGAAAAATCGAACTTCCGGCGAAAGACTTTGCTGAAAAATCCCAGTGAAACCTGATCCGATTGCTGTGGTTTGATATTCGGACCACTGGGAACCCACACTTCGAGCGAGGTAAAAGGACTGGTTGAATTGCTAAGAACCTGTAAATGCTGAACATTATGACTGTAATTTGCCTGAAACACAGTATTCGCGGTTATTGCATATTTCAGAGTAATGCGTGGTTCGAAGTTCAGGAAGCTCTTGTAAACGGTATTTTTAGCTATCTGAATGGTATCAATTAAATTGTGGTTGCCATCAAAAAAGTAAACCGGCGCAGGGCCAAGGTCATTCCATTTTGAGAGCCTGAGCCCGTATCGTGTAAAAAACTTCTGCCCGATCTGAACTTCGTTACTTGCATAAATGGCGAATTCAGCGGACTGATATTCCGATATATGCGGAAATTTTGATTGTATTGCTGTTTCTGAATAGTAAAGGTTACCAGGATTGCTTTTATGCCCGTTTATTTCAAAACCAGTTTTTATAGTGTTATTCGGGTTGAGATACCAGGAAAAATCAGTTTTCAAGGTGATATTCGATATAGAAGAAGTCCAGTAATTTTTGAATTCCTTTGCGATATCAAGAAAATAGTTATACCGGCTGATATAGGCAGTGGTGTTGGAGAATAGCCGGTTGTTGAAAATATGATTCCAGCGCAAAGTACCTGTTACATTATTCCATCTGATCCCAAAAGTATTGCTATTCAGATTATTATAACGCTCGAACACATCGTTGCCTTTGAAAGCGGTAAGAAATAGCCTGTTGTTTTTGTTCAGCCTTATATTAAACTTGGCATTGAAATCGTAAAAATTGAATTTATACTTTTTCTGCGGATCGGTTGACAGTTGCAGCCAGTTGAGGTTTGAGTTGCGACCGGAAACAAGAAACGAACTTTTTTCCCTGAGAATTGGCCCTTCAATCGTCAGGTCGGAAGTATATGGCCCGATATTTCCTGAAAAGCCAAGCCTTTTGAGGTTTCCTTCACGTGCCCTTATATCAACAACCGACGAAAGCCTTCCTCCATAATTGGCCGGGAAATCGCCTTTGTAAACCATCACATCCTTTATGGCGTCGGGAGCAAGGGCCGAAAAG
>JBBSDG010000432.1:0-4096 GCA_038249635.1 Bacteroidales bacterium
GTGGTAACCAGAATTTTATGCGAATCGGCAATTCCTTTGTCCTTTTCGAGGCTGGTAACGAGGATCACAGCAAACTCGTTGTCGGTTTTCAGTGTAATTTCGCCAAGTTTAAACTCCCGGTTGTTCGGGAAACCGACCAATCCTTTTGTCCCGGGCGTATTTATAGTGAAATAGCCTCTTCCTTTCTCGCTCCATGCTAGCTGACCTGTGGTTGAATACATGGTTGAATCTTTCCAAAGTGCGGAGATATTACCGGCAATTTCGGTTTTGTTTTCTCCAACGAAGCTGAGCAAAACTTTCCCCGCCGCCATCATCTGAAGCGGGAAAGATCCTCCGATTACCTTACGGTCGAAATCCTGTTTTACAGTTTCATCCAGGGGAGTTTCGCCTTTCAGAAGCGAGGCAAGATCAACTTTACGGTTCACAACAGTTTCACCTTCTCTCACATCGCCCCGGTAAATCATCCTTGCCAGTGCAGGATAGATTACAAGTTGAGTGGGAGAAGTTGCATTATAGATTCCGCCCCAGGGCGTTTGGATGGTTGGAGTAAATTCCGGAAAATCAGTAGCAAACACATAGGAAGCATCCCAGCCCTGTAGCCCAAGACCATACGTTGCGATGATCGGCGCACTTTCGGCAGTCCATTCGTTGGGGATCAGGCTCATCCATTCAGATAAAGCAAAGAGCCGGTCGCTGAGCTGTTGCAGGCCGGTACCTAAAAGGCCTGAACTGATTTTTGAAACCATGGCCGTATTGTCGAAATTGCCCGGTGCAAGCTGATGTCCTGATCCTCCGCCAAAATAATTATGACGATCGATCATTCCCACTTCGGCATCGGCACTCAGGTTGAGTAAGTGGCTCAAACCTGCACCAGCCTGCCAGCAACTTCCTACAATGGGTCCTTTGTAACCTGTTTGCCGCACTGCCAGTTCAAATTTGCGGTAGAATTTCAATTGCTCTTCGTATAAGAAAGTGGTTTTGTCAACAATGTTCTGTTTTACCGGGCGGTTCTCCTTTACAGCCTGTTCGTATTCCCAGGTTATTAGCCCATGGTTAGGCTGCGGATAAATATTGCCGACTGCCAGACTTTCGCCAGTCGCAAGGCCTTCGTTGTTCCATGCTTTTTCAAGATTTGTTTTCGAACCGTATTTTGCACTTAACCAATCGCTGAATTTACGGCAAAGCATGGCACGATAAGTTGGCGTTTGTTTGAGGGTTTCCTCAATGGCTGCCCAAAAAATATTGTCTTCATTCTGAAACTCCACAAAACTCAACGCCGGATCATCAGCATAACGAAGACCGGTATTAGGGTTGATGTGGTTGAGCATATTGACCGTGAGTTCAATATTGAGCTGCTGAATATCCTCGGCAAAATTAACAAGTGCCGCAGTGGTCCCGTTCAAATGGCTCCAGGGGAATTTTGTTGCTACCAGTTCGTGATAAGCGATAATCCGGCTACTGTCGCCTGGCATCACTCTATGCCCGTAAATATGCGACCAGCCATAATAAATTCCTTTATTGCGAAGTTCGTTGCACAAAAAATCGAAATTCTTCCATTTATCATCCGTTATCACCGTTGAATGGATTCCATCGGTTGCGTCCCATGTAAATTTGTGAAAACGTACACCGTTAAACCCATAGCTTGCAAGAAAAGCGGCCCATTTAGTTGCTTCCGCAGGCTTCATAAATGGCAGATCGCTTGCAATATTCGTTCCCCAGAATTTCACAGGTTTTCCATCTTCAAATACAAGCTGATCTCCTTTCATAAGGACAGAACCGTGTTTACCGGCAGGTTTATCGAGCCAGCCGGCCATATCAATCTCGGTTTGAACCAATTTATTATCTGGTTTAAAAACAAACCAGTCCCTTTCATTTTGTGCTTGTAAAACGTAGAAGCTCAGAAAAATAAGCAGAAGAAATGTCAGTTTCATTTAAAATAGTTAAGGTTATTTCAATTTTATTTCATCTTTTGTCAGCACCTTCGGATCGTTGTACAAATCGCGGATACCCTGGGGCGTATTATGGGTCCAGGGAAAATCAGCCCAAATCATAAACCATGTCCACTGAGGCTGCTGTTTGAGGATGTCAGGGGTTGGAATATTTCCCACTTCCCCCAGGGCAATCAATTTTCCATTGGCCAAAGCTGCCAGCTGATCGTGATGTGATTGCTTGAAATCGTTTCCATATACATCGGCGGCCAGCACGTCAACATAGTTGCTTCCGGGGTAGAAAAGATCATAGGCATAAGCCTGGTCGGCTTTCCAGTCGCGGGGAGCATTCGCATTCCATACCCAGATCAGGTTGTTCAGTTTGTGAATGTTTACGAAGCGTTCATACGTCATTATCCACAACTTCTTAAAACCATTTTCGCCTTGTTTGTTTCCCCACCAGAACCATATTCCGTTCATTTCGTGGTAGGGACGCCATAAAACCGGAATATGTGCATTCTGCAACAATTTCAGGGAATTCGCCACCGCATCAATATCCTTTTGCCACATCATATTTATCGGGCTTCCGGGTGTAAGAAGTTCATTCCATTCTGTATCGGAAAGCTTCTTCCATGTACTTCCTCCCACCGAATCTGTATCGAAAGGACGATTCATGTGATGCATCAGCGTAATTATGGAGCCGCTTTTATATTGACGAATGGCTTCGTGAACGAGTGCCTGACGGTTACGGGTAGCAAAATCACATCCCCAGATGGCGGGCAACTTCCCTGTATAACTCATGATGCTGTCGGAAGACCTTGTAAAATGTCGTGCGTAATTGTGCTGTCCCGATAGTATGTTTTTTCCTTGTATGCCATACAAATATTTCAACAAAGCCTTTGCTTCAGGAGTTGAATTTGCATTTACCGGCAAAGCGGATTTTTGAGCAAATCCTTCAAAAAAAGCACACTGAAATGAAATAAGCACAAGCAGAACATGGTATGATTTCATCGAGAAAGGATTTAACTAATTAGCATTAACTCTTATTAACATCACTCCATGAGATAAAACGGAGGTTTCGAACGAAATATCAAACGAGCCAAGATCTTTCTGACGCCATACATCACGAACCGTCTGTTTGCCCGAAAGGCCGGCCTTTGCCCAATCGATTGAAATTTTCATTTCATTTTTGGTAAGATTGAACAATCCGATGGCTTTGCTTCCATCTTCCATATCTTTAACCCAAACCTGGTATTCAAGAGTTTTAATAACCGGAAGTGCTGATTTTCCGAGTGCATCCTGGTCAATGTCAATTACTTCGTCGTTGGTAAGTAAATTCATGGTAAAATCGTCGAGACGGGTAAGATCGCAGCCCATCAGCAGCGGTGCTGACAACATTGCCCACAAACTGATATGGGTATATTGTTCGCTGGCGGTAAGGCGTGAAGGATGTAATTTCGGACCCCAGCCAACCCAGCCGACCACAAGCATATCCGGATCGTTCCAGTTGCCTGGTTTGGCAAATGGAGCTGGTATGTTCTGGCTAAAACCAATACTGCTCAGGCTTCCCCAGGTATCTTCTATATCTCCGGTGGTGCGCCAGAGGTTGCCGTTTACGCTGCCACCCCATTTCCAAACATCGCCCATTCCGTATTGGCACAGGCTGTAAACGATGTCGCGCGGTTGCTTTTGTAAAATCTCACCCATAAGAATGTATGGCTTTTTCTGTTCTGCAAGGCTGTTTGGATCAGGGCAAACTTCGGTATAGGAGCACCAGTCATATTTAAGATAATCAATACCCCATTTGGCATAGGTTGTTGCATCCTGCATTTCATGCTGATAGCTTCCCAAGTAACCGCCACAGGTTCGTGGACCAGGCGAACTGTAAATCCCGAATCGAAGACCTTTGCTGTGAACATAATCGGAAGTTGCTTTTATATTGGAGAATTTATCGTTGGTAAGTATTTCACCGTTTTTATCGCGGGCCGGTGCTTCCCAGCCATCGTCGATATTGACAAAGGTGTAACCGTGATCGGCCAGTCCGCTGCTTATAAATACATCAGCCGAAGCCTTCACTTTTTCATTATCCACGGCCAGACCCCAGACATTCCAGCTATTCCATCCCATTGGAGGAGTTAGTGCCAGCTTGTCGCCGACCACAATACGCA
>JBBSDG010000433.1:0-4077 GCA_038249635.1 Bacteroidales bacterium
ATTGAAAACTGAAAATGACATTGGATATTGGTGAGATTGGATCTTTTTTGCTTTCAGGATTTGTTGGTGTTTTATATTAATTGAATAATACATCAAAATAGAATCCAGTCAAAATTTAGCAGTGCGTTGTTTTATATTTCTTTGTAGATTTGTTAAGCCGAATTGCTTCTACTAAAACTACAAGGCTATTGCGCTTAAAATGAAGTATTAATCATTAGATTAATGATTCCCAAATAACAAAATATTGATAACGATTACTGAATTAAATAAAGAGCCATGAAAAAGACACAACTATTCTTAACTCTTTCTATCAGCTTGATTATCAGTTTTACATCCTGCAAAAAGGATAATGTTCCCTCGGTTACAACCGTTAGCGCTACAATAGCTAATCCTAGCCAAAGCACCGCTTCAATCACCGCTGTCGGACAGCTAATGTCAGACGGAGGTGCACCAACAACTCGTTACGGTTTCTGCTTAAGCAAAAACGTTAACCCAACGATGAATGATGCTAACACTTCAACTACCACCTTAGGTCCAAACGGAACTTTCACTCTTACTTTCGGCGCCCTTGATTATAGCGCTACTTACCACATTCGTGCTTATGCAGTTAACTCCGAAGGCGTTGGTTACGGAAACGATATCAGTATCGAAACCATACCAACCGCCATCACATTAACCAAAGAAGCCACGAAGGTTACTATGACTGCAGCGCAATTAAACGGCATTGTTAATCCTAAAGGAAAAGCTACAAAAGTTTGGTTCGAGTATAGTGACGAGGATACAACGAAACTCAACCACACAATTCAGGCTGGAACATTTAGCGATAATGCTGAAATAAACGTTAGCGCGCAGATAAGCGACTTAACAGCTGCAAAAGTTTATAACTTTACAGTTAAAAGCGAGAACGTTTCTGGAGTAGCAGAAGGCAAAGTAATGAGCTTTGAAACTTACGCAGTTAGCGACATCGATGGTAATTTCTACCACTCAATAAAAATCGGTGACCAAGTATGGCTCAAAGAAAACTTAAAGGTTACTCATTACAATGATGGAAGCGATATTCCAAACGTAAAAGACAACAATGTTTGGAACACTCTTAATTCAGCTGCCTACTGCGACCAGAAAAATAATCCTGAGATTTCAAAGGTTTATGGTTGTTTATACAACGCTTACGCTGTTTTTACAGGAAAACTGGCTCCCGCTGGTTGGCACGTTGGAACTGATGCGGAATGGGATGAGTTATACTGGTTCGTAAATACTGACGGAGGTCAACTTAAAGAAGTAGGCACCACTCATTGGACAAGTCCAAACGCGGGAGCCACTAATAAAAGCGGTTTCACGGCGATTCCCGGTGGACATAGAACCGGTATAGAAGGTGAATTTAGAGCTGTTGGAATATTTTCAACCTTTTGGACTGCAACTTTACATCCTTTTAATAATATGCAGTGCGGACATCTTATTTTATTTGAAAATACAAGTAATGTATTCGATCTTACGGTAATTATGGCCCCAAGAAATGGCTTCGGCGTTCGTCTCGTTAAAGACTAATAACAAAACAAAAAGCAAAACCCCTTGGATTAATTTCTAAGGGGTCTTTTTATTTTGAACCTAAATTTAATATTCTTTGATAATATCCTTATCCGCTTCAATAATCTATACCCATTAATACTACCGTCGGGACTCTGAAATAAAACATGGATGTTGCTATAAGTTGTCAAATTACTTTCTGGATTTGTCAGTATTTTACATCTGATTCTCTTTAATTGATTATCAGAACTTTATATCACTCTACCAAAATCCGGTAATATAAACTGCAGGATTCACAGGCAGGTTTCTTAACTTAATAATCTGATGCACAAAACCATACATAAATTTACGAAGAATTAAATGTTATGGTATTGTTATTATCTCAATTAGTAGCTATCTTTGCACCTATTACTTCAAGCATCAAGTGTGATTAATTAGATGAAAGACTTAAGCGACCTGGTTAAAGGGCTGGATATCAAAGGCAGGCAACTGGCGCTCAGGCATAAAAAACTAAAGGAAGAATTTAACAAACTTCAGAATAAGCACACTGAAACTGAAAACAGCCTGGCACAATACAAGCAATCGATAGTTGAACTGGAAAAACAAATACAAATACTAACAATAGCAAAATCAATCCCAACCGGCAAGGAGTCATCCATAGCCAAAAAAAAGATAAACGAATTACTGCGGGAACTTGATACATGCATTGATCTTTTAAACAATAAAACAATATAATAGCCTATGGCAGACGAATTACCAATCACCATTACAATTGCAGGGAGGCCTTACCGGCTGACCATCGCACGTGATGAGGAGGAAACTATTCGTAAAGCTGCGAAACATATTGAAGGACAAATCAGTCATTATGCAGGAAACTACAGGTACAGCGACAAACAGGATTTATTGGCAATGGTAGTATTACATTTTGCTACCTTAGCTATTAATAATCAGGAAGAGGTTACTTTTACAACCAAAACTTTATCGCCTACGCTAACTGACCTTGACAAAATATTGACCGAAGCACTTGAAGATTAATGTTTTACGTTCTTTGAAAAATACGAGGATAAAACCCGCGTTAGTTCAATCCGTTTGGAAACTCAACATATTTGCAATCGGGCGAAGCCATTGAAAAATCAGGACAGGCCTTACCTTATGCCCTTGGGTGTAAGGATTCTCTTCGGGGAACATTGGAAGTCCGACGGTTTCAGGCAGCCTAATCTTGTCGTTTTGGGGTTTCCCAAAATGCATGAACTAATTGCGGGTTTTTCTTTTATCTTTTTTAGGATCCTTTCCGGTTATATGTCTAACCCCCTATAACCACTATGAAATGGGCAATACACTACTAGCTGTTGTTACAGCAATTGTCGGGCTGATAGCCGGGCTTGCCGTGGCAACAACCTTACTCCGTAAGTCGATCGAGAAAAAGAGCGTTCACTTACTGCAGGATGCCGAAGAAAAGGCTGAAATGCTGAAGAAAGAGAAGATGCTCCAGGCAAAGGAGAAATTTCTCCAACTGAAAACCGATCACGAAAACATGACTCAGGAAAAAAATAACCTGATCGCCAAAAATGAAAACCGTCAGAAACAGCGCGAACAACAACTTAATCAGCGTCATGACGAAATTCAGAAAAAGAACGAAGAAGTCCAGAAAGGTCTCCGGGAACTTACCGAAACCAAAGTAATTCTCGATCAACAGAAAGACGTCATTACCCGCAAACAGCAGGAAATTGATAAGGCTCACAAACAATATATTGAGCAGCTCGAAATCATTTCAGGACTTACTGCCGAAGAAGCAACGAATCAACTGGTTGAAAACCTGAAAGACGAAGCCCGAACACAGGCCATGGCGTCCATCAACGAAATTGTTGACGAAGCCCGTTTGAAAGCCAACAACGAAGCGAAAAAAATTATTGTTGAAACCATTCAGCGTACTGCTGCCGAACAGACCATCGAAAACACAGTTTCCGTTTTTAATATCGAAAGCGAAGAAATAAAAGGCCGTATCATTGGCCGCGAAGGACGCAATATCCGTGCCCTCGAAGCCCTTACCGGCATTGAAATCATCATCGACGATTCACCTGACGCCATTATCCTTTCCGGATTCGACCCGGTACGCCGCGAAATAGCGCGCCTTGCGTTACACAAACTGGTTACCGATGGCCGTATTCATCCGGCACGTATTGAGGAAGTAGTTGCAAAAACCAAGAAGCAAGTCGAGCAGGAAATTATAGAAGCCGGTAAACGGACAACGATAGACCTGGGTATTCACGGTCTTCATCCAGAGTTAGTCAGGCTGATAGGTCGCATGAAATACCGTTCTTCTTACGGGCAAAACCTTTTACAGCATTCACGCGAAGTGGCAAACCTTTGCGCCACCATGGCCGCTGAACTCGGACTTAACGTAAAGAAAGCCAAACGCGCCGGGCTTCTCCATGATATTGGAAAAGTCGCCGAAAACGAGGCCGAATTGCCACACGCAATCCTCGGAATGAAGATTGCCAAGGAGTTCAAGGAACTACCGGATATCTGTAATGCCATTGGAGCCCACCACGA
>JBBSDG010000434.1:0-4075 GCA_038249635.1 Bacteroidales bacterium
AAAAATACCAGGAGAATAACAGTTCCTTTATCTCTTCAATGAAGCCTTTACTGCTGCAGGATATGGATAGTGTGCCTGAAATCGAAAATATCCTGTATGGTTTCCCCGATAGTTTAAAACATAAAAATACTTTTTTTCACCATAAACTATACCATGAAAACCTGATACGTTACCGGACTGATGAATTCAGTATCACTGCTGATCCTATTTTCAATTTTGGAATGGGGCATGATTTTAAAGAATCGAAAAATGCCTGGATAAATACACGCGGCCTGTCGGTTACCGGTATTTTAGGAAACAGTTTATCCTTTAATACAGAGCTTTACGAAAGTCAGGCAATTTTTGCTTCATGGCCAACAGATTTTATCTCTGCCACCGGAGTAGTCCCCGGACAAGGATCAGTGAAACCATTTAAAGGAACTGGTGTTGATTTCTTTAACAGTAATGGATATGTGAGTTACAGCCCTTCGAAATTTGTTAATATGACGATGGGGTATGGTAAGAATTTTATTGGCGAAGGCTATCGATCAATGCTGCTGTCTGATGCATCATTCAGTTATCCTTATCTGAAGCTGACTGCAAATTTCAAAAAAATAAAATATACTGTTCTTTACAACCAGTTTATCGACCGAAGTGCACCGCTGTCGCCGGAATTTGGTAACAACCGTAAATGGTCCACCATGCATTACCTGCAGGTGATGCTCTGGGGCCGACTTAACCTTGGACTTTTCGATGCCATTGTATGGGAAAATGCCGATTCGACCGGGCACCGTGGGTTTGATGTTCAATACCTCAACCCAATTATCCTGCTCCGGCCTGTGGAAGAATCATTCGGATCGCCCGATAATGCACTGGTAGGCTCAACATTCAGTGTGAGGATAAACAAACATTTCAGTGTTTACGGTCAATTGATACTCGATGAGTTCAAACTTTCGGAAGTTACTGCAAATACCGGCTGGTGGGCAAATAAATTCGGTTATCAACTGGGTGTTTCAGGATGGAATATTTTCAATATCAAAGCCTTAAATGCCAGACTCGAATACAATCAGGCACGACCTTATACTTATGCACATGGAGTAACTATTGAGAGCTACGGACATTACAATCAGCCGCTTGCGCATCCGATGGGTGCCAATTTCAAGGAGTTTGTTGCAATGGCTTCCTATACACGGGGAAACTGGATGGCAAACGTGAAAATGAATTTCGCCATGTATGGTCTTGATACGGCCGGGATGGATTTTGGAAAAAATATCTTTATAACGTATGATCATCGGGTGAGTGAATATGGAAATAAAATCGGGCAGGGATTAAAAACCACTCTCACAGTTGCAGATGTGAGTATATCGTATCTGTTGAACAGGCGTACCAATATGCGTATAGAAGCCGGCGTTACAACCCGAAAAGAGCATAACAACAAATGGGACAAGCAGATGCAATATATTTATTTCGGCATACGAACCGGTTTGAGGAATATTTATTATGATTTTTAATCGAAAGAAATATTGCTAAAGAATCTATAAATAATAAAATAATAAAAAAGTTAGTTCAAAATTTGGCAGATTAAAATAAATGACTACTTTTGCATCCTCTTAACGGGAGCATAGCTCAGCTGGTTCAGAGCATCTGCCTTACAAGCAGAGGGTCCTTGGTTCGAATCCATGTGCTCCCACTGAAAATCAAAGGGTTACATTTACTTGTAACCCTTTTTTCATTTATGCGACCAAAAATGCGACCAAATAAAGCTTATTGCATTTTTACCAGGACAATGCGCTTTAATTTGCATGAACTAATGAGATAAAGATCAAATTATTTAACACGAATTGTTTGATTCTGAAAATACTTTCCTTTAAAGTAAAATGCAAGATTCACGAGGGCTATCATAACCGGAACTTCTACCAATGGGCCAATAACGGCTGCAAAGGCTTCGCCTGAGTTCATTCCGAATATAGCTATGGCAACTGCTATGGCAAGTTCAAAATTGTTGCTGGCCGCAGTAAATGATAAAGTAACCGATTGTTCGTAACTTGCCCCTACCCTTTTGCTCATGAAAAATGAGCCAACGAACATAACCACAAAGTATATAAGGAGCGGAATAGCAATAAGTACCACATCAAGCGGGATTTTTACAATGTATTCCCCTTTTAATGAAAACATTACAATAATAGTAAAGAGCAAAGCTATCAATGTTACAGGGCTTATTTTAGGGATAAACTTTGTATGATACCATTGCTTGCTTTTTACCCTGATCAGGATAAAACGTGTAAGAAAACCGGCAATAAAAGGGATGCCCAGATAGATAAATACACTTTCTGAAATCTGACCAATGGTAATATTCTGAACTGCATCGCTGGTAGGGATGCCAAACCATCCAGGGAGAACTGCAATAAAGAAGTATGCATACACCGAAAAGAACAGCATCTGGAAAATACTGTTAAATGCCACCAATCCGGCGGCATATTGTGTATCGCCTTTTGCAAGGTCGTTCCAAACAATTACCATAGCAATACAACGGGCCAGGCCTATCATGATTATACCATACATATATGGAAGATTTGCGTTGTTTTCGCCGGGGAATAGCCTGAAAAACAGGATTGCCAGAGCAAACATCAATACCGGCCCTAGTACCCAGTTTTGTATTAATGAAAGCGTCAGGACCTTGTAATTGCGGAAAACATCGCCAAGTTCCTCATATTTTACTTTGGCAAGAGGCGGATACATCATCAGAATTAATCCAATGGCAATAGGAATATTTGTAGTGCTTTCGGGAGATGATTTTAATGATTCCCAGAAGTGTGCTATACCAGGGAAAAGGTAACCGGAAAGAACACCAATAGCCATTGCAATAAAAATCCATAGGGTGAGATAACGGTCGAGGAATTTAAGGCGGGGTTGTGAAGGCATGTTTTTTAAATTTGGAAATGTAGCAATTTGAAAATTTGAAAATGTGGGGATGCTGTATTTGGAGATGGAGCAATTTGGGAATTTGAAAATTCTGGTAGGCTGCAATTTTCAAATTAGCTCATTTTCAAATTTTCAAATTTCTCTCATAAAACTCATAAAACCCTTCCCTAATCTCATTCCTCACCCGAATAAATTCACTGTGAATAAATTCCTCGCTTCCAACGGCATGTGAAGGATCATCGAATCCAATGTGTAAACGATGTTTTACTTTCCCGATAAATGCAGGGCAGGCTTCGTTGGCGCCACCACAAACGGTGATTACATAATCCCATTCTTCACCAAGGTACAAATCAACTGAGTCGGAGGTGTGGTGGCTGATATCAATGCCAATTTCATTCATTACAGTGACTGCCTTTTCATTGAGTTTTCCGGATGCCTCGGTGCCAGCCGAACAAACTTTAAGCGATTTATCAAATGACAGTAAAAAGCCATGAGCCATCTGGCTGCGGCAACTGTTTCCGGTGCAAAGGATTAATATTCGTTTTGGCATAAATTTTAGTATTTAGAGGTAAAAAATCCAGACAAAATAAATACCAGTAAGAATAAACAGCACCGCTACAATTCGTCTGAGCCAAATCTCAAAGCTTTTAACACGGTTGTAGAATTTGCCGAGACCTCCTAAGCTGAATGCAAGAAGATATGCAAGTATAATTACAGGTAAACCAGTGGCAATTGCAAAATCGGGTAATAAAATCAACCCTGATGGCTGCGACAGTACCAATGGCATCAACATACCGAAATAGAGAACTCCGCTGTAAGGACAAAAAGCAAGGGCAAAGATCATCCCCAGGAATAATGCGCCCCAACCATTTCCCATTTTAACCTTATCGGCAAAGCGTTGCATCATATTGCCTGATGTACCCGGTAATTTGATAATATCGAGCATCAGTATGCCTATTACAATAAGCAAAGGACCAAGCCAGCGTTCGCCATTGGATTGAACTGCTCGGCTAACATGAAATTTGCTTGCGCCCAGGTAAATAATCAACCCGAGTATTGTATAACTCAGTGTGCGGCCTAAGGTGTAGTAAAGCCCATTTAGAAACACGGTACGCTTATTTTCAACATCCTTACTGATATATGCCAGGGCAGTTATATTTGTAGCCAACGGGCA
>JBBSDG010000435.1:0-4074 GCA_038249635.1 Bacteroidales bacterium
ATAAGCATACGGTCCGAAACGAGTGAAGCCGGTTGTATAGTAAATTTTCCGCTGGTATAAAGATGTCCGTCGCCTTTACCTCCGGTTCCGTGACAATTCTCGCAAAAGAGGTTATACATTTCTTTACCTCGCGACAAATTAGCCGTGTCGGATTCTATTTTAGTGTTGAGTTCCTTACCGGCTTGCAGGCGTCCTTCGGGGGTTGCAGCATATTGGTAAGGGATCATTTCGCGCGGGATTGATCCTAAAACCGGCATCTGCATCGTAATTCCAGTGCTCATTGTTGTATCCGGAGCATAAGTTTCGTGAGCCAGTGAATGAGCCATATCCGGGAAATACTCATATCCTTTCTGAATGCGTGTGCGATCGCACGAAGCTAATACCAGTGCCGAAAGTGCAATGGCCGCGGTTAACCTGATCGGGGCTTTACTGAAATAACCCATATGATTGTGTTTTTTACGTAACATTTTTAAAGTTCCTTTTCATATACTTCCGTTGCTCCACTTGCTTTCATAGCTGCTGAAATAGCTTCGAAACCGGCGCCGACTGTTTTTTTATCAAACAAAATCACAAATTTATCATCGGTACTGCGTTCATCGGGAAGTACATATTTTTTACCCGGATAAATTTGGGCCCTCACCGAAAAAGTGAAAAGACTCCCGATGGTAACGGTAAGTATGGTAAGAACCAGCGTAATGATAATAAAGGAAGGAAATGCATTGGTTGGTTTACCGCCGTAATTTATTGGCCAGTCAATTACCGAAGTCCAGTACAAAAATGAAAGAACTCCTAGCACAGCCAGGAAGCCATAAATAAAGGCTGCCGTGGTGAATCTCGATTTTCGTTTCAAAGCATCAATGGCTTCCATTACCGGGTAAGGGGTATAAATTTCTTCGATGACAAAGTTTTTACTTTTGGCATCTTCAATACCCGTCAGCAAGTCCATTTTGCTGTCGAAAATACCTATTATATGGGTCGTATTCATAGTCGGTCCGGTATTTTAATGTTTTTCCGTTATTTCGGTTGGTTTCAAAACACTCTTTACTTCACTGATGGCAATCATCGGGATAAAGCGGAAGAAGAACAATACGCCGGTTGAGAAAATGCCGATTGTTCCGATGAAAATGCTGATTTCGACCCAGGTAGGCGAATAGGTGGTCCAGGATGATGGCAGGTAATCGTTTGCCAGCGACGTAACAACAATATTGAACCTTTCGTACCACATACCTACGTTGATGATAAGTGAAATGATAAACAAGGCCGTGATGTTGCTGCGTACTTTTTTCGACCACATAAACTGTGGAATTATAGCATTACAGATAACCATGGCCCAGAACATAAAGGTGTATTCACCGGTTATGCGGTTGTGGAAGAAAGTGAACATCTCGTAGGGATTACCGCTGTACCATGCCATGAAAACTTCGGTTGTGTAAGCCGTTCCCATGATCAGGGAAATGAAAACCAGGATTTTGGCAATGGCATTTAAATGTGAATCGGTTACATATTCTTCAAGGTGATAATATTTCCGGATAATAATCATCAGCGTCATTACCATTCCAAAACCGGAGAAAATAGCTCCTACCACAAAATAAGGAGGAAATAAAGTGGTATGCCATCCGGGGATTACCGATGTGGCAAAGTCGGTAGCTACAATAGAGTGAACTGAAACTACCAATACGGCTGCAATACCGCCAAGCACATAACTCAGGCCTTCGTAACGCAACCATTCTTTGGTTGAACCGGTCCAGCCAAATGCCAGCGCACCGTAAACAGCTTTTTTGATTTTAGTTTTAGCACGGTCGCGTATGGATGCAAAATCGGGAACCATTCCAAAATACCAGAAAGAAGCAGATATAAGCAGGTAAGCGCTGATGGCGATAAAGTCCCAGAAAAGCGGCGAGTTGAAGTTAACCCACAATGGCCCGCGTGTGTTCGGATAAGGAAAAATGAAAAATGCAAGCCACACCCGGCCCATGTGAATAGCAGGGAATATGGCGGCACACATTACTGCAAATACGGTCATGGCCTCAGCAGCGCGGTTGATGGAGGTACGCCATTTCTGCCTCAGAATAAGCAGGAATATGGAAAATGCCGTACCTGCGTGTCCGATTCCGATCCACCACACGAAGTTGATGATTTCCCAACCCCAGGCAACAGAATTGTTAACCGCCCAGGTTCCAATGCCATAACGGACAGTATAAAACAACGCGAAAAAACCAAGTCCGGCCATGGCCGAACTTATTGCCATAGCTACTTTCCACCATCCGGGCGTCTTATTATCAATTGGTGCAATTATATCGCTGGTGATCTGACGGTAATCCTTATTACCCAGAATCAGCGGACCTCGTACATCTGCTTTATACATATTAAATCAGTATTGCCAGTTATTAGATGTTTCTTTACTATTTCTTTTCCGGAAATTAATAATCAATTAAGCCTTTTCCCCTTCTGCTTCCCGGTTGCGCACCTTTGTGAGGTAACCAACCTTAGGAAGAGTATGTAATTCTTCGAGAATGTTGTAGTTGCGCTGATCTGCAAGTAAATCAGTAAGCTTTGCTTCCTTGTTGTTCATATCACCGAAAATAATGGCTCCTGCCGGGCAAACCTGCATACAGGCTGTAACAACTTCATTATCGCCAAGTGCACGGTTTTCGAGTTTGGCCAGGAGTTTTTTCTCTTGAATACGTTGTACACAAAAACTGCATTTCTCAACCACACCACGCTCACGCACCGTTACGTCAGGATTCAGAACCATTCGGCCTATATCGCTGTTCATGTTGTAATCGAAAGCATCATTGGTAGCATAACGGAACCAGTTGAAACGGCGGACTTTAAACGGACAGTTGTTGATACAATATTTTGTTCCGATACAGCGGTTGTAAGCCATTTGGTTAAGGCCTTCGTGGCTATGGTTGGTTGCCGAAACGGGACACACATTTTCGCAGGGTGCATTATCGCAATGCTGGCACATCAATGGTTGGAAATATACCGACGGATTGGCCGAATCTTCTGAATAATACCTGTCCATCCGTATCCAGTGCATAATACGGGTTTTTGCTACTTCCGCTTTCCCGACAACAGCCACATTATTTTCAGCCTGGCATCCGATAACACAAGCACTGCAACCGGTACAGGCATTCAGGTCGATGGACATTCCCCAGTGGTGACCTTCATACGTTATCTCTTTGTAAAGCGACACGCTTTTCTTCATATGCTCAGCGTGTATCTCGTTGCCGGCATCAGGTTTTTCCTGCCATTCAGCCAGGGTAGTTTCGCGAACAATATCGCGGCCTTCCATGGAATGATGACTTTGTGTGGAAGCAAGCTCATATTTTTTACCGGTTTTTGAAACCGTGCCGGCTGCCATGTATGCTTTGCGGTTGCCACCTTCCATTTTCATGAATGGAAAAATATTAACACCTACACCATCGGCTACTTTGCCAGCGTGTGAGCGCCCGTATCCGTATGCTAATGAAATAGTTCCATCGGCCTGGCCGGGTTGAATAAAGGCAACCAATTCAAGTCCATTGGCAAGTTTTAGTACATCGCCGGTAACCACACCTAGTTTGGAAGCCATAACAGGTGAAATTGCTGCGAAATTGTCCCAGCAAACTTTCGAGATCGGATCAGGCATTTCCATCATCCATGGATTATTGGTATGCGATCCGTTTCCCAGGGCAATGGTTTCGTAAAATACCAATTCGGTATCTGATGATTTTTTGCTAGCAGCTTTGGTTGCAGACTCAGCAACCGACTGCGAAATAAATGCAGGTTGACCGGCAGTTGCAGGCATTTCAAAAACACCATTCTGCAGGGTATGATTCCAGAAATCGCTTGCTGAACTGTATTCAGTTTGTTTTGAAGTAAAATTCTGCTGCCAGTATTGCTTCAGGTATGCACTATAAAGAACCGTGCTTCCAGACCATTTTAGAAGACTTTCCTGCGCCTGCCTTGTGATATATATATTGCGAATGGTTGGTTGTTGCAGACTGAAAATTCCTTTTTTGGGTTCTGCATCGTTCCACGATTCGAGGAAATGATGATCGGGTGCAATAATTGTGCAAGCAGCGGCTG
>JBBSDG010000436.1:0-4057 GCA_038249635.1 Bacteroidales bacterium
GGTTTTGTCACTCCAAACGTTGTCTTCCATTTTACGGCAGTTTACGCAGCTCCATCCGGTAAAATCGAGGATGACCGGTTTGTTTTCTTTTTTCGCATAAGCTATTCCTTGGTCATAATCGTGAAAACAATTCAGGTTATGCGGACAATGAAACTCATTATCGGAATCAATGGCCCCAGGTGTATTGCTTACCGTGGCTGTTTCGCCTTGCAGGTTCCAGCCTTCGGTATAAAACGATGGCGGAGGAAAGCCGCTGATCATTTTTAGAGGTGCACCCCACATTCCGGGGACCATGTACACCACAAAACCGAAAATCAGGACACTCATCATCAAACCGGGAATTGAAGTCGTTTTCTGTTCACTATCATGTGGCAACCTGATTTTACCCAGCAGGTAGAAGCCCAGTAAAGCAAATATGACAATCCATAACGCGATAAATACTTCGCGGGTAATGATTCCCCAATGGTAGGCCAAATCAACCGATGACAAAAATTTCAACGCGAAGGCAAGTTCAATAAAACCCAGAACTACCTTGACCGAATTGAGCCACCCGCCGGATTTGGGCAATGAATTAAGCCATCCCGGAAATGCGGCAAACAACGCGAATGGTAAAGCAAGCGCCAGAGCAAAACCGAACATTCCGATGGCCGGTCCGGTCACATCGCCATTTACAGCAGCCTGTACCAATAAACTTCCGATAATTGGGCCGGTACACGAGAATGAAACCAACGACAGTGTAAATGCCATGAAGAAAATGCCAATCAAACCACCTTTATCGGCGGCACGATCAGAAGCGTTTAGCCATTTGGATGGCAAGGTGATTTCGAATGCTCCGAAAAAAGACATTGCAAACACAACGAAAATGGCGAAGAAAGCCAGGTTCATAATTCCATTGCTTGCCAGTGCATTTAAGGCATCGGGGCCTAAAGTGAGCGTAATGGTCAATCCAAGCGTTACATAAATCACAATGATAGAAGCGGCATAAATCAGAGCGTTACGGATTCCTTTCGCCCGGGTTTTACTCTGTTTGGTAAAATAACTGACGGTCAACGGAAGCATAGGGAATACACATGGGGTCAGCAATGCCAGTAATCCGCCAATGAACCCTGCAATAAATATCGCCCAACCAGTCAGATTGTTTCCACTGGCAATAGTTACATGTTCTGCTTTAACAAATTGTCCTGAATTTGAAGATCCTTTCACCGCTATTGTTATTTCCCGTGTATCGGGCGGAAGGCACATTTCATCGTTGCAAGCCATAAAGGTTACTTCGGCTGTCAGCGTGAAGCTACTTTCCGACGTGACGGCAATTTTCTGAACAAATGAAGCGCTATCTTCAAAATATGATACCTTCATATTGTTGTAGGCCGGTTCAGGCCTTGAAACCGGATTTTCCTCAATTGTTTTACCAATCAGACTGAATTTACCCTCCGGAGTAAAACTAAATGACGTGGCAATTGGGCCGCCTTTTATGTTTTGCTCCTGGCTGTAAACATGCCATCCTTTTTCGATTTCGGCGTGGATCGTAACCGTTGCAGTATCGTTGGCAAATTTTGTAACTGAAGCCTCCCATTTCACCGGATTGTGTACCTGTGAGTAGCTTAAAACCGAAACCAGGATTAATATAGAGGTGATAATAGTTTTCATGTGTTTATAATTTGTTTTTTAATTGCCACATGGAACTCCCGACAATTATCCTCCTGTGAGAGAAAGGATTTCTCATGGTCGTTTCATGATGAATAGCCTTTCAAATAATTTTGTCCAGTTTGCTCTTTAAATCTTTTTTTGGAGCGGCTCCTTTTAATTTATCAACCACCTTGCCATCTTTGAAAAACAGGATGGTCGGGATACTCATGATTCCATATTTAGAAGCCAGTTCCTGGTTGTTGTCAACATCCACTTTCCCAATGACAGCTTTTCCTGAATATTCCTGATATAATTCTTCAACACTTGGGCCAATAGCTTTACAGGGTCCGCACCATTGTGCCCAAAAATCGACTAATACCGGTTGTTTCGATTGCAGCACCACTTCCCCAAAGTTGCCTGCAGTAATTTCTATTGCCATGTCTTTTTTGTTAAAAAAGGCGAAACTACTGGTTCCGCCTTTGGTTTTAAATTCTACGTTTTTTTTATTTCAAGCCTTTCTTTGCGGTTTCTAAGGCCGTTGCAAGTTCATCGTTTGGTTTTGCAACACTGACCTGGCTAATAAGCTTTTTGGTTTCTGAATTAAAGAAATAAGCGACCCCAGTGCCATTGTAAGGCTTAATTGCTTTGTCCAGGCCTAATTTTTTCAGTTCCACTGCCGATTTCGCTTTTGTTTCTTCGTTTGTCAGATCGTTGGCCACAAACTGAATGGCCATGTCCTTGTTGTTTTCCATAAAGGCTCCCATAGCACGCTGTCCGTTATTCTGACAGGTCGGGCACCAATCTGCTTTGTTGATAACGGCAATAACTTTTGCCCCTGTTCCGGCAAAAGCCGAAATTGACACCAATGCTACAAGAACTACGCTTGCTAATACTGATTTTACTGTTTTCATAATTTCTAATTTTAAAAGATTTGTATTTAAATTTCAAGGTAACAGTCGGGCATTTTTTAAATCCTGACAGAAATTTTCAATTAAATAAGATATTCTTATCTGGTATTTTTCACTGAATTGGATTCCAATACTTTAGTAAGTTCTTTTCCGGATATAATTCCATCGTGGGTAAATAATTTTAACCCATTTTTATATAAGACCATATGAGGCACACTGCCAATCTGAAGTTCCCTGATCAATTTTTTGCTTGCATCGGCATTAATTTTCACAATGTTTACCTTACCTGCAAACTCTATTTTCAGGCTATCCATCATGGGCATCATCGAGCGGCAAGGTGCACACCAGGGAGCATAGAAGTCAACAAATACGGGTGAACCCGATTTAATCAGCGCCGAAAACTCATCCATCTCCATTTTGTTTTCTGAATCGGGACGCGCATCAGGCTCAACCACAACCGGCAGGTTCTGAAGGTTCCATTCCATGATGCCATGCCGCAGGTTATACACTTGTTTGTAGCCGTTTTCTGCCAGTATTTCTGCAGCTTTCCGGCTTCGGTAGCCCGTGTTACAATACAAATAAACGGGTTGGTCTTTGGGAAGCAAAAGCAATTTCCGCCTAAAATCAAAGGCGTAATAATTCAATTGGCCCGCCTTGGCAATATGCCCATTGGCAAATTCCGAAGAGGTGCGTACATCAAGTAAAGTGCCTTTTCCTTTACTTTCGAGTTTTCTGAAATCGGCAGAATTCAGTTGATGAATAACCGTATTTTGCCCTTTGACCGATAAAAAAAGTATAAGTGGGATGGGTAATAAAAAAAATCTTCTCATAATGTACTGTTATAGTATATTTGAGGAGAGTCGGACGAGAATTAAAACCTGACAATAAGAATAGTTTTAAAAATACAATATGCCTGATTAAAAGATTCAGTTTGGCCAATTGACAACGAAAAATGGTGTATTTTTTTATTCAGACTTATCGCTGAATTTTAGGTTTTGCTGGATGCGATCCATCATTTTAAGAATTCGAAGAGCTTTAGTGCTATCTGTTTTTGCGCTGTAAATCCAATCCAAATAGGCTTTTTGCTCTCCCTCAGTGAAAGACTGGAAGATATCAAAACTAGTTGTAGGTTCATTATTGAAGCATTCTAAAATTTCATTAGGTATTTCCAGCGGTGTTTCATCGTTGTATAAAACAATTCTAACCGAGTCGCCTACCTCCTTGCCAATTTTTTTCCTAATTGATGCTTTTAAAGGTAAAAACAGTTTGCCATTTCCCATCGGCATCAGCTTGTAATTTCTGATTTCACAATCATCAATCGCACCTTTAACTTTCACCCATCCAAATGGTTTATTCCTGTTTTGAAGAACTTCAGGTATCTCAGCATAAGTCCATCCACCTTTTCCAGGGAATTTTTGCAAAATATATTCTGAATTGACTAAAGGGATTTCAACAGTCATACTTTAAATTTGCATTTTAACAGTAAAAATCGGAAGATTAGGTTTCAGTTCTTTTAATTTTTA
>JBBSDG010000437.1:0-4057 GCA_038249635.1 Bacteroidales bacterium
CAATCAAAACAATTATTACATTTACATGGTCGCTTTTAATGTGTGGGAAACATTCATTGCTTCAGCAAAAAAGTGTTATACTGGATGGAGCTGCAATTCCTTATTCCAGAAACTATTGTTCTTTTTAAAAATGCATACGTATGCAATGGTTACCTGTGTGCTAAAACCCGTGCAAGATTTTGATTCGCAGGTAGAATTGCATTACTGATTTTGAAACAAATATGTCCCAAAATGGATTTCTGACACCAGCAGGAATATCTGCCAAATGCTTATGAAAATGTCAATTTATAACTACGCATACAATTGAATAACAATGGAGTATAATTTAATGTTTAAAATAAAAAAAGCTTGGCAAGGTTGTTGAATGTAAGTTCCTACTCCTTCCGAAAATCAGGAATTACTAGGATACTACAAATAGCTTAAAGAATGGACGAAATTTACAACGGTAAAATTATTTCAGCAAAATCAGAGATTTCAGTTTACAATTTGGTAAACGCTCTTAGTGATGCTGCTTTTGTTTGCGATCACACAGGACACATTATTGCCTGCTCCAAGCAGGTTATTCCCTTTTTCGGACTTACCGACAAAGTCCGGATTATTGGAAGCAGTTTTCAATCTTTTATTGCATATGAACATATTGATGAGGCATATTTCAATTTATTAAATACTGCAGATGAATCAAATAGCCGAAAATCAGGCAAATTTTTAGTAAAAAAGGGATTAAGCGATACATTCTACGCCAATATAACATTTGCAACCATTATCAATGAAGCAGGTACGGGCAATTATATTTTAATACTATTTCGTGAAGCGCCTGTTTCCAATCATGAAGTTGAAACTTTACATAAAAAAGAAGTAAGGCTTTCGCGTTTATTTGAATCTATAACCAGTCAAACTGAAATCCATTCTGAAGCCTATTCTGATAAAACGGGCAAACTGGTGTCCCAAATCGGGGAAACACTGGGGGCAACAACATGCATCTATAACCACATACAGAATGGCAACCTTAATCCTGTAATTTCGTGGGAATCGCCATTTAATAAAGGGATAATGCCACAGCTTTGCAGCAAACAGATTCTCGACTATCTGAATGATCAGAATGAAACTCTTACCCTGATTCGAAAACCAGCCCTTGGTCATTTCCTTAACTCGGAACCATCCTACCATGAAGAATGGGGCGTAAAGGCCATTCTAGGCTTTACCATCAAAAAAAATAATGTTATTGAAGGAATTCTAACTGCCGTTTTTACATTTCATTATTCAATTTCCGATCTTGATAAACAATTTATTCAAACCATAATAAAAATATTAGGAGCCGGTGTTGAAGTTATAAGATCGGTGGCTGTATCGCCTGAGGTTTCGTTTCGCGAAATGATTGATTGTATTGCTGATCCTCTTTTTATACTTTCGTCCGAAGGCATTTTGATGGAAGTAAATAAAAGTGCCGCAAAGAATTATGGCTATGATAGGGAAAAGCTGATCGGCCAAACGCTCTCACTTTTGTCGGCTGATGAAAAAAATGAAAATTTGCCGATACAGCCACTTTTTGTTAACGCATTGACTGGCGAATTGCAGAAATTTGTTTGGTGGGGAAAACGCAAAAATGACAGTATTTTCCCTAACGAGGTCTTTTTCAATAAAGGTATGTATTACGGCCACGAAGTAGTTATTGCTATATGCCATGATATTACTGAATCGAAAAAAGAAGTTGATGAATTACTCAGGCAAAATCTGGAACTTATAGAATCGAACAACAGCAAGGACAAATTTTTTGGCATATTTGCCCACGACTTAAAAAACCCTTTTCAGGGCTTGCTGGGATTTATTGACCTGCTATACGAAGACCTTGACGAACTAACCAACGAACAGGTAAAAGAATACCTTGCCAATGTGCGCACAGCCTCGTACCACACTTATACTTTGCTCGAAAACCTGCTCGAATGGTCGCGTATCCAAAGCGGGAAAATGCCATTTACACCTACCATTTTTGATATACGCGACGAAATAAGTTCGGTGATCTCGGTACTTGACAACAATGCAACACAGAAGGAAATTCTGCTCATGAATGAAGTTGATACGGGCATTCTGGTGGAAGCTGACAGGAATATGATACATTCAGTGATTCAGAATCTGATTACAAATGCTATCAAGTTTTCAAATTCGAATGGCAGGGTTGTTATCAGAGGGCGCGCACCTCAGAAATACAGTAAGACTAAAAGCGTAACCGTGGCAGACGATCGCAATTGGCTTGAGGTTAGTATTATGGATAACGGAATTGGTATTCCCGAAGAAATACTGCCTAAACTTTTCAAACTTAACGGGCAATATTCCCAGCCAGGAACTGCCAACGAACCAGGAACCGGTCTTGGCCTGGTACTTTGCCACGAAATGGTAGAAAAAAACGGAGGACGCATTTGGGCCGAAAGCATTGCCGGACAGGGCACAACCTTTGTATTTACAATTCCGCTCAGCAATTAAAGTAAGCAATTTATTTTTAAGAAGATTTCCAAGATTGAGGCTATAGTTGGGCATTGAATAAAACGCAGGAAAGCTTCTTCCTGTTTTTTTTCATGCAGATACGCAAGCAAAGAAAACAAATCGGATAATTGCTTGAAATCGCTGTATTGGTGGCTTTTCACACACTATTACTTACAATTAAATGATATTGAAATAATTTCAATAAACGGTATCTTTATATTCATAATGTTACTCTGGCAATATAAGCCAAATGCTATCTCCTTTTCCACTTCCTGATCCTAGAATAAAATTTCGTTGAATTTCAAAGTGAATGAACATTATAGCTTAAAAATAGTTAGTTTACAAGTTATTTGCAATTAAATTCTGAATTCTGCGTTAATTTCTGAACAGATATTGAAACTGCAGAGCCTCATAATCACGAATTGTTTTATATGTTTTATATGTCAAATGCTATGAAACCTGCTATAAAATACTCTCAGAATCCTGACTTCTATTCCAAGCTTTCAAATCCTGACTCAGGTATTTGGGAACTTATTTTCGATTCGATACCCGATATGGTGGCGCTAATTGATCGTGACAACATAGTTGTGAAAGCAAACAAGACTATGCGGAACAGAATTGATGTAGGCGAAAAGAACTTCACAGGTCATTCATGTTTTAACCTTATGCACGCTAATGGCTGTGTAAGTGCCAACTGCCCGCATCTGAGCATGCTTCTGGACAGGAAAGCCCATACAATCGAAATGTATGAGCCAAAACTTGCCCTTTACCTTGAAATCTCCACTATTCCTTTATTTGATTCTGAAGAAAATTTATTAGGCAGCCTGCATATTGCCCGCGATATCACCACTCAAAAAGAATCGGAAGCCAAGCTACAGAAATACAATAGCGAACTAAAAGAGCTTAACCAAAGTAAAGATAAGTTTTTCGGTATAGTTGCCCATGATCTTCGAAGCCCGTTTCAGGGTATGCTGGGGTTCACCGACCTCATTCTTGATGAACTTGAAACCTTGAGTAAGGAAGAAATCAGGGAATACCTTCAAAAAGTCCGTGATTCATCGTACAGTGCGTTTTCGTTGCTCGAAAATCTTTTAAACTGGTCGCGACTGCAAACAGGGCGAATGCAATATAATCCATCAAATTTCAGTTTAACCGAAACAATAGCAGGGATTTTCAGTTTACTTGACTCAAATGCTCATAGGAAGAATATACAGCTTATCAATAATCTGAGCCATAATTACAATGTTTTCGCCGATCGGCAGATGGTACATTCCATTTTGCTTAACCTGACAACGAATGCTATAAAATTCACTTTTACAGGAGGCACAGTTACCTTTGATGCAAACATCAGGCTCAGGTATGAGCTAAAAGACGGCATCAAATCCAAGCTTCAACAGAAATGCCTCGAAATCAGCGTTTCCGATACAGGAGTCGGTATGTCGGCCAATACAATTGCTGAAATTTTCAGCCATGATGATCATTTCAGCCTTGTTGGAACAGCCAACGAACAAGGTGCCGGGCTTGGGCTTATACTGGTAAAAGAAATGGCCGAAAAGCACGGTGGCAATTTAACCATAAG
>JBBSDG010000438.1:0-4054 GCA_038249635.1 Bacteroidales bacterium
AAAAGAAGTTACCGGTATGTTTTACGATTGGGATCAACTTGGCTCATACATCAATAAAAAACTTATTTCGAAGGAACAATATGTGCAGGGTCAGGTAATGATTACCGCAGTTGCACTGAATTTTATCAGGAAAGAAAAACCTGTATTTACATTTGTTTATTATGGTCTTCCTTATGTAACCGGCAACAGCACAAACTTTAACACAAAAGAATATTACCAGTCTATTAATGAAATTGATACAGAAATTGGTAAAATAGTTTCCGGATTGCAGGAAGCAAAGATGATGCTGAATACAACCATCATTATTACTTCCGATCAAGGCATAAGTGGTTTGGTTAACGGTATTGAAAGCACGGCCGACCTCGAAGTTCCCTGGATAAGTGCCGGGCCTGGAATTCAAAAAAATGTACTCCTCGAAATTCCGAATGATCATATAAATACCGCACCTACCATAGCCAGGATACTTGGATTGAAAACACCTGCAGAATGGATAGGAAAACCGGTGTTGGAAGCATATATTCCAAAAACCTCAAAAACCAAATCAGGACAATACGTTCCCAAACCCTGGTGTTCACTTGCCGAAGGTGCCTTTCCCGGTCCGCAGCAAATTGAGCTTTCAACCACCAGGCAAGGTGCTGTTATTTATTATTCGTTGGATGGATCTGCGCCAGGCGTAACTTCAAAAAAATATACCACAGCTTTCACCATCAACAAAAACTGCATATTAAAAGCGGTTTCAGTTTCTGGTGCAAATCAGAGCCAGACCATTAACCGTACTTACACATTCGTTCAGGGAATCAGGTCAGCCACTCTAACAGCAGAGCCAAGTCCAAAATATGCGGGTTCAGGAGTTTCGGGTCTGTTCGACGGACTCATAGGTTCGGCAAATCAAACCAATAAACAATGGATGGGTTTCGAAGGTGATAATTTCGAGGTAACTGTTGATCTGGGAGAAGTTAAACCCGTGAAAGCATTGGGAATTGATGTGCTGAAATTGCCGGTAAATCTGATTTTCCTTCCATCGGCTGTTGAATTCTACATTTCGGATGACGGAATTGCCTTTAAACTTTTAAAAACCTATTTCCCTGCCGAAACGGATGACCCCATGCCTGATGGCCTGGTCATGCTGTCGCTGACTTTCGACAATATCAAAACACAGTTTATTCGTATAAAAGCAACCAATATAGGCACTTGTCCACCAGGCCATGCGGAGGAGGGACAGAAAGCATGGCTTTTTGTGAGTGAAGTGGAGATAGAATAGTTAATGAAAAATGGAAATTAGTTAATGGTGGTGCATACTTGATAGGCTGGTTTAATCTTGAATCCCGGATTTTTCATAACAAAGCATCCTGCGAAACATACCTCTAACATTATTCATTATGTGTTATATAAATATGATTTTCACACACATAACAATCAACACTTAAATTGAAATCCGATTTTTTTTGATTTCAGGTTTTAAGCTCTTTATTCCGCATTCACCTAAATCTAAGCTTTTCATTTACCTTTGTAATCTCAAAATTCAGCAATTATGACATATACAGTAGTAACAGGTGCTGCCGGATTTATTGGTAGCTGCATGGTAAACAAGCTCAATAACAAGGGGTTGACAAATATTATTGTAGTCGATGATTTCAGCAACCCGCTGAAAAACCATAACCTGGACCATAAATCTATCGTAGGCCATGTTCACCGCGATGAATTTATAAACTGGCTTCAGAAACACAGCAACGATGTTGAATCAGTTTATCACCTTGGAGCCCGCACCGATACTACCGAATTTGATGTTGAAATCTTTATCCGCCTCAATCTGAATTATTCCAAACAAGTGTGGGAGTCATGCTCGCTGTATAATATTCCGTTAATCTATGCTTCTTCTGCCGCCACTTACGGCATGGGCGAACATGGATACATAGATGATCATTCCATTGTTGACAGCCTTCGTCCGTTAAATCCGTATGGCGAATCGAAAAATAATTTCGACAGTTGGGTGCTGAAACAGGAGAAAACCCCGCCTTTCTGGGCTGGCATGAAATTCTTTAATGTTTACGGTCCGAATGAATACCACAAGGGACGCATGGCCTCCGTAATTTTACATGCATTTAAGCAGGTAAACGAAACCGGCGGAGTAAAACTATTTCGTTCGCACCGATCAGGATTTACCGATGGAATGCAGCTTCGCGATTTTGTATATGTGAAAGATGTGGTTGATGTTCTGTATTTTATGATGCACTCAAAGCCTCAATCAGGATTATACAACCTGGGTACCGGCAAAGCACGGGCTTTCGTGCATCTGGCAAAAGCCGTTTTTAAAGCCCTTGAAATTCCCGAAAAAATTGAATTTATTGATACCCCTTTGGATATCCGCGAAAAGTACCAGTATTTTACCGAGGCCGATATGACCAAACTTAAAACCGTTGCCGGGTATGCAGCCCCGTTTTATTCACTCGAAGAGGGCGTTTATGAATATGTAACTGAATTCCTGGCCGAGAAAAAATATTTCTAAGCAGGAAATTAAAGCTGATCTCTCAACTCAAGTAAAAACCTTTTCATCCTGAGTAACGAATTCATTACATCCTGCTCGGGTGCATTTACACTGGCTCTGTTTTCTCTTAGCTTCAGTTTTGCACCTTCCAGCGTGTAGCCTTTTTCCTTTATCAGGTGGAATATAGTGTGAAAATGATCCACATCATTCTGGGTAAAAAGGCGGTTGCCTTTGGCATTGCGGTGTGGTTTAATAATATCGAATTCTTTTTCGTAAAACCTTACAAGCGAAGTGTTAACCTTAAACATATCAGCTACCTCGCCTATGCGATAATAAAGTTTTCCGATGGGTTTGGTGCGAAGAGCCATATAAATTTCGTTCAAATTGTTCAATTACCTGCGGCGTTCAATGCCTGCGGCGTTCAATGCCTGCGGGGTTCAAAGTTAGAATATTCCTTGATACAAAATCAGGTAAATGTTGAGTTCCTGAACGCGAAGCATTGAACCTTGAACGCGAAGCCTTGAACCTTGAACGCGAAGCCTTGAACCTTGAACGCGAAGCCTTGAACCCTTGAACGCGAAGCATTGAACCTTGAACGCGAAGCATTGAACCTTGAACGCGCAGCATTGAACCTTGAACTTTTTAATCCAGTGTCTGCGATGGTTTTGAGGATAACTCAAGCATGGCTGCATATTCGGATGGGGTTATATCGTTAAAGAAGAAATAAATAGGATTCATTGGCGTACCTGCTTTATGCACTTCGTAATGAAGATGAGGGGCAGTGGATTTACCGGTATTTCCCATCAGTCCTATCACTTCACCTCGTTTAACCTTTTGCCCCACTTTAACTTTTATTTTAGAGAGGTGCGCGTAAACTGTTTCGTAGCTATACCCATGATTTACTATAATTTTATTTCCATATCCGCCACTATTGTATTCAGCCTCGGTTATCACCCCATCGCCTGTGGCATATATGGGTGTACCAACTGCGGCAGTAAAATCAATGCCTTCATGAAATTTTACAACTTTATAAAACGGATCCGTGCGGTATCCATATAAGGAGCCTATTCGCCTTAAATCATGAAAATCAACCGGTTGAATAGCAGGAATACTTGCTATAAGCTTTTCCTTATTCTTAGCCAGTTTAAAAACATCGTCGTACGATTTACTCTGTACCACCAGTTGGCTGGTAATTTGGTCAAGCCGTTTAGCAGTGTTAACTACAATTGCTGAATTTGCAAGGCCTTCCAGATGCTCGTACCTGTCAACACCTCCGAATCCGGCTTTCCTGACTTCAGATGGAATTGGTTCGGCCTCAAAAATTACACGATAAATATTATCATCCCTGTCCTGCACATCGGCAAGCACTTTCTGAACCTTGTCGAGGCGGTCGTTCATGATTTTGTACTGCAGCTTATATTGTTCAAGCTCGTTTTGCAACACTTTTTCGCGTGGCGATGACATAAAATTGTACGCCAGCACAATAACCACAACGCCAAACACTAAGCCGAATGCCATAGATCCGGCGAGCCGTTTCAATCGTTCTTTGATCGTCACCTGAACCTTTTC
>JBBSDG010000439.1:0-4041 GCA_038249635.1 Bacteroidales bacterium
AACAATCATTCTCCGGATTTACTTTTTGTATTCCCGGATGTTTACCTTTGCTAAATTAAAGCCCGGCTAATTCCGCGGTTTCATCCAAACCAACGTTCATCCAAAACCTGTTTCATGAAGAATCTGATAGTATTACTTGGAGTCCTGGTTTATTCGTTTGCATCCGCACAAAACCAACATTTTACCGGCGCCGATGCAGCAATAAGTTACCAGGGGCGAATCCTTCCAAAATCCAACAGAGTTGTTGAACTGATTAGCTCAGCCGCTATCTGCGGGTTCCAGTTTAAAGGTAATTCGTGCATTATCTCCCTCAGGAATATTACTTCACCGGGTGACTATAATTATGTTTCTGTGGAAATTGATAACGAATATACAGGCAGGCTGAAAGTAACCGGGTCCGAAACCCAAGACTTTACCATCGTGCCAAAGAATAAAATACCTGAATGGCATACGCTCCGGATTTACAAGGCAACTGAAGCCTCAAACGGAGTTATTGAATTTCATGGAGTAAAGGCGGGTGCACTTAAACCAATTCCACTGAAAAAGACAATCAAAATAGAATTTATCGGCAACAGCATTACCTGCGGAATGGGGAATGATGTGAAGGAAATTCCCTGCGGCAACGGCAGCAAATGGTACGATCAGCACAATGCTTACTGGAGTTATGCGTCCGTCACAGCAAGGGCTCTTGGCGCAGATTTTATGCTGAGTTCCATCAGCGGCGCTGGCATTTACCGCAACTGGAACAGCAATGGACCCACGGTTCCTCAACAATACGAGTCGGCTTATTTACGAATTGACAGTACCCGGAAATGGGATTTCAAATCCTTTATTCCGGATATTGTTACCATCGCACTTGGAACTAACGACCTCAGCCTTGGCGATGGCGCCTCACCCAGGTTAGAGTTCGATTCAGATGCCTTTATCAGGGAATATGTAAAGTTTATCGGGATTATTTACTCTCATTACCCGGATGCACAATTGGTTTTACTTACAAGTCCCATGGTCAGTGATAAAAGGTCAGAAGTATTTTATTCCTGCCTGCAAACAATTAAAAGTAAAACCAACGTTCAATACCCGAACCGGAAGGCTATCAAGGTTTTCAAGTTTGAGGTTGTTCCTTCAACCGGTTGTTCGGGTCATCCCACCATTGAGGAGCATAAAATGATGGCAGGCCAATTATTGCCGTTTATGCGAAATGTTGTCGAAGGATTGCAATGAACCGATTTGTAATGGAATCGGTTGTTTTTCAAAACCGGCACTTCAGATAAACGTCTATCTTTGTGCTTTATGAGACTCCGCCATTTTACCATCCCCGTATTTATTCCCGAAGAAGCCTGCCCCAATCAATGCGTTTTTTGCAACCAGCACAGGATTGCAGGAGCTGATTGTGCGCCTTCAGTTGAAGAAATTATCAGCAAAGTGGAAACCCACCTGCAGACGATTGCGGCGGATGGTGAAGTTGAAATAGGTTTCTTCGGTGGTAATTTTACAGGTATTCCTGAAAAAGAACAACAAGCTTACCTCGAATCGGTTCAGCCGTATATAAAGTCGGGCCGGGTAAAGAGCATTCGCCTTTCGACACGCCCTGACTACATCTGCCAGGAAATTCTGGACTTCCTGAAACGTTACCATGTTACTTCCATTGAACTCGGCGCTCAATCGCTGGATGAAGAGGTTTTGAAACTCGCCGGTCGCGGACATACAGCAGAACAAGTACACAAAGCCTCTCAATTAATAAAGGAAAATGGCTTTAACCTTGGACTTCAGATGATGATTGGTCTGCCGGGTGATACTCCCGAAAAATCAATTTTCACGGCGAATGAAATCATAAGGCTAGGTGCCGAATGTACCCGTATTTATCCTACCCTGGTAATTAAAAATACGGAACTTGAAAATTTATACCTGACCGGAAAATATACTCCGCTTTCGATGGAAGAAGCCATAAGCCGGGTTGCTGATATCGTTCCCTTGTTTATTAATGCAAATGTGAAAATTTTACGGATCGGACTTCATCCTTCGGAAGGACTGCTGGATAATACCAGCCTGGTGGCCGGGCCGTTTCATGTGGCATTCGGCGAAATGGCATTTTCGGAAATCTGGCGTAGAATTCTGAATACTATTGTTTTTGATAACGGGAAAAGAAATATGCTTACACTTTCAGTTGCCGCAGGTATGCGCAATCCTGCCATTGGGCACAAGGCAATGAACAAAGCCATGCTGCTGGAAGAATTCCGGAAAGTCGTTTTTGAGGAAAGTAGTGATTTAAAAGGATTTGAATACCATGCTCATACTGTGTAACCGCAAAATGCCTGAAACGGCAAAAGTGAAACTGGCTTCTTACGGCGAAATCGTTGAATTTGCCACCGAAGGCATCACTTACGAAGCCATCTCGGGGCATCCTGATATTTTCTTTTGTCCCACACCCGCCGGGTTAATTGTCGCGCCTAACCTGCCGGATAATTATCTTAAGATTCTGAAAGAGAAAAACATACATTATTCTAGCGGCCAGTTGCCGGTTGGCAATGAATATCCTGATTCTGCAAGATATAATACCTTAGTCACCAAAAATTTCATCATTCAAAATCCTGCCATCAGCGATACATCAATCCGAAACCTGAATCCAAATCATGAAACGATTAAGGTCAGGCAAGGGTATATTCGTTGCAACCTGGTAGCTTTACCAAACGGCTCATTTATAACTTCCGACCGTGGAATTGAGAAATCGCTCAGAGCCAAAAACCAGGATGTTCTTTTTGTTGATCCGGCCTGCGTAAAACTTGACGGATTTGAGCATGGTTTCTTTGGCGGCGCTTGCGGCATTTACGAAAATTTATTATTCATCTGCGGAAGCCTGTCTTATTTTAAAGAGCAGGATCGCATCAGGGTTTATGCAGAAAAGGCCGGAGTTCAGGTCGTTGAATTATATGATGGGCCGCCTGTAGATATCGGGACAATTATGTTTCTGAATGGTTGAAAACTAAAACCCTTCAAGGCATTAAAATCCTTGAAGGGTTCTTGCAAAAAAATACAGCTTAAAATTATTCCGGTTTTACCGTAGGCTAACCGCATCTGCCTCGCCATTCTGTCTTCATCTTTTCCCTTTCTTCGGGTGTAAGGTGCATCCATTTTTCGCGCATTTCACGGCCGCGACTGTGAAAATTGTTGTGGCCATGTCCACCCCTGAATCCGCCGAAAAGAATTTTCGACAGCACCAGGATTCCTATGGCCTGCCAGAAGGTAATAACACCCAGGCCCAGCACTGCCGGAATTATGGCGTTCCAGAGGTACATTACCACTGTGCCGAAAATAAATACTCCTGCAGCTATCGCAATAGAGATGAATATGGCTCTTTTGATCCAGAAATTTCTTCCCCGTTCTTGTCCGTAACACTTCATGATTTCTAAGTTTTTAGTTGTTAATATTCGTCGTAAATTTCCTGAAGCCGTTCCCGCAGCTGCGCAACCGCGTAACGCTTCCGAGATATGATCGTTTTAATGCTTTCACCGGTTTTGTCGGCAATTTCCTGAAGCGTCAGGTCTTCCATTTCGTTCAACACAAACACTTCCCTTTGTTTTTCAGGCAATTCATCAATAGCTTTGAAAAACATCTCTTTGAGATACGCCTGTTCAAATTCCGTTTCAGGATTCCTGACATCCGAAAGCAGGGCTTCCGGAAATACCATTTCGCCGTCTTCATCTTCGTAAGCCAGGTCTTCGAGCGATTGCGGGCTTTGCTTGCGCTGTTTGTCCACAATACGGTTCCTGCTCACCCGGTAAAGCCAGGCGCTGAGTTGCTCTATAGGCTCAATGTCGATAATGGAACTCAACTGGTACCATACATCCTGCAGAATATCTTCGGCGTCTTCGTCGTTTTTAACGCGGCTGCGTATAAAACGGAACAAACGCTTCCCATAATTTTGTACAGCATTTACTATACTTTGCTGTCGCTGCGCCATAGTGATTGCAATTAATCCGTCCATATACACAGTAAGACGAACGAGTGAGGAAATTACTTTAAAAGTAGGATAAATTTTTTAAC
>JBBSDG010000440.1:0-4039 GCA_038249635.1 Bacteroidales bacterium
ATTTGCTAGTTTACTTACTTTTAAACTTCCTTGTTTTATCAAGACTTCAATAACAGCAATATATGTATTATTTAATCCCTCAGTTATTCCCTCAGTTATTCCCTCATCAATCGCCTTAGCAATAAGAGTATTTAATCCCTCAGTTATTCCCTCATTATAATTAAATGGAACTTTAAAAACATTTCATTTCCAAATAGTTGTTCTATCTTCATTTCCAATTATTATTTAACCTTTAACGGCAGTACTAACATCATAATTAACTCCCTACTTTTTTTTATTAAACTTCCTGCTTATAACTCTAATAAATTTTGTAACGCTATCATTATCAATAATTATTCGTAAAACTACTCCCCACTTTTTATTACTCTAAATCCTATGGCCTCCAATAAAATCCTTACCCCTTTGTGTAATTACATACGCTTGATTGGGATCATTGGGGTTATCTGGAATGGTATAACCAATCAAATGATTATCTTTAAGAGGTTTCACATAATCATCCCTATAACTTTCCTTACTTTTATAACCTAGAGTTTTTGCAAGTTCTTCAAGATTTACTGGCTCAAGTGTAAGGAATAACGTACTCAATATTATCTTCCCTCTTTTCTTTAATAACTCCCCACTTTTTCCCTCCCAACTCCCCACTTTTTTCAATTGATCTATTTGTATGTTGTTGTTTATCAAGAATCTTATCTTATCTAACTCCCCACTTTTTTCTTTCCACTGCTTTACCATTTCTATTGCTAACAAGTCTATATCTATTATCTCTCTTAATTCTAAGTTTAATGGCAGGTTCTCAAGTAAATTCAGTTTTTGTTCGCCTATTTGAGCAGCTGTTAACTGGGCTAAACCAATCATCATGCTTAATCTATCACCAATTCTTTCTACTACTATTGGAATAGTTGTTACAAAAGGATCATCTTCAATGAAAGAAGGTCTAGCGCCAGGAGTATAAAAATTCAGATATTTACTGATATTTTTAACTCCGGATCCAATTTCGTCTGCCCAATTCAATTCGCTGAAAAACCGTCTGATGTTTGGATTTTTAGGTTCTGCACAAAATGTATCTAAATCCAATGGACCGGTGAACCTTGGCTTGTTAGGGTTTTTTGCTTCTACTTGATCCTTGTAAATAATAATCTCGCTTGCCAGCGCAGTATTATATTCTCTATGGATAATTACATTAGCTACAAGTTCCCTGAATATTAATTCCCTCAAATCTTTCCTCTGATCTCCTTCAATAAAAAACTTTTCAGGCGATTTAGTCTTTACAAAATCTAAAATTGTCATGTAAGTATCCACAAGATTTGTCCGCAAAGGTGGCAGTCGGTCATCCCAACGGTCAAGATTTTCCCCACGAACCATTACATCAATCTTATAAGCAGGTAAAATATTACCAATGGTTTCATCTTTACCAAAAACCAATGCAGCAGCCAATGTTAGTCCTTCTTCGCCTGTGTTAAAATCTTTTCTGATGAAATTTACATCACGGAGTATTCTATCATTTGAAGCTGTGAGCCATGGATGGGTTGTGTTTATGGCAGCAATCAGCTTTCTGACTTTATCAAATACATCCTGATTCAGATGCTCCATCTTTAATTCAGGGAATATTTGAGTCTCAGTAAAACTCTGTCTTTTCCTGAAATATATTTCACCGATTTGCCTCTCATCAGTAACCCTGAAATCGCTGTCATTTTCGCGGTCGAATATAACTCCGGCATGTTTATGAACCAGAGAACTTATTGGCACACGAACATAGAGAAGCTTTTTATTATCATATTCTGCTTCTCTAACAGGCAAAGGATAGGATGGATTTACAACATCGGGGTTGTTTAATGCAGTGACTATATCTTTTTAAGTTGTTCAATATTGTTATCCAGTAATCCTAAAACAACACCATCATCAGTTAAACCTAATAAAATGATCCCGCCTTCTTTATTCAAAAAGGAAATAATGGTGTCGTAAAATGAATCCGGCACTCCATTTTGAGCTTCCTTAAACTCAATACGGGTACCTTCACCTTTTACTATCAGTTGTTTTATTTCTTGTTTTGTCAGCATATTGCAAATTTAACTTATTCCTTCTCCCCATTCTCCAACTCATTCACCATCCTGTACTTGATGTCATAATTGATAATAAAATCCAACTGCTCTGCCGTGAAACCGTATTGCTCCGCTAATTAAAGAATTACCTCAAAGCTTCCCTCCCAACACCGCCGATTTCTTGTAATGCTTCACTTTCCCATCCATACTAAATATTTCAACAAATACTATATACCTGCCAATAAGTGCTTTGGTTCTGTCGTTGGTAATGCCATCCCAACTGAAAGCGCCCGAAGTACCACATAATTCGTGATTAATCAGGTTTCGGATCAGGCGGCCCGTGGCATCATAAATAGTAACGGTGGCATTGTTTCCCGCCACACCAAACGAATAAGCTATGGTTAGATTATCGTTGTAACCGTCGTTGTCGGGCGAAAAAATATCCGGCGAAAGAATGATCTCATTCTCATTAGTAACCGCCATCCCGAATTGTGAATTCTTATACCCTGGTGTCGCATATCCAACCGCTTCGGAAGCCGAATGCCAGTTGGTAATATCTTTTGAAGGCCTTTCAGGATTTATCCGTTCAAGAGAAACTCCATCCAAATTGGTTAACAGCGGATATTGCATGGAGGAATTATAAGCTACCACATCAATCAGCAAGCCACTTTTGTTTGTAATGGCAACTACGCCTAAGTCATTGTTCATCGAAGGAAAGCCTGACATATTGATAAACGCCTTTGGATTGGTGGTTTTATAGAATTTTTTGATGGAAGTACTGTCAGTTGAAAGCACTAAATATTCACCAGGCAGTATCAGGAAAGGCTCTTTGCTGATCTCGTTGTAATCGGTAATTACCTGGCTTAGCGTATCATAGTTTGAAAGTACCAGCTCTTTCATATCCAAAACCTTGGCCGAACGGTTGAAAACTTCCACAAAATCAACGCATCCGGTTGGCGGATCGTAAAGCAGTTCGTTGATAACCAAATCGTTCGCTACGGCAATTAAGGGAATTGCAAACCTTGCTGAGGTTCCGGTTAACAAAGGATTTCCGGCACAATCCAAAATGCTGTTTGTACTTGTAAGCGTGTAAACAACGCCGGTAACCAACTGCGAAGATAATGTGAGGTACGCAGACTTGAAATCCGGACTTTGGGAACTGACCATTCCCGGATTTCCTATGCCGTTATCAATTGTATAATTCGCAGCATTCTTAATATTTGTACTGTCGACTGTTTCGGAAAACCAAACCGTGATGTGTGTTGCATCGTTTACACCAACCCGGCTGATTGAAGGCGAAATATTATCCGGATTCGGGGCATTCACCGAATTGACTTTGCCCGGAGTTCCACCCATTTCGTTGCTGCAAACCATCCAGTTGGCGCCTTCGCTACAGGGATTCATCGGGTCAACCATTTCGAGCGACCAGCCACCGTCCTTTTTATAACTGCTCTGGAACCAGCTATCGGAATACGAAACTGCATGAATTATTCTCCCATTATTATCCTTTAGGGTTATGCTGCCGCTTCCATTGGTTATGGCAAAACTGCTGAAATCAATAACCGGACCGTAAGGTGTAAGCAATGGTTTTGAACCTGTATTGGTTAAAATAACATACCCTCCGGCTGGAAGTACAAACTGAGGAATTATTTTTTTTGTGGTTCCAAGTGTTATCGACCAGTTTTTTAAATCCATCGCAAAAGCACTTCGGTTATACAACTCAACATACTCAGATTCAGGAAGGTTTACCGGTGGTGTTGGGTCGGCCATTATTTCATTGATTAGTATATCGAACGATTTGGCTTGGTGCCAGCTGAAGGAAATTTCGGCGGAATTCATTACATTTCCGGCTATATCAGCAACATTTATAATATTTAGAGAATATATCTGATCGGATGCAAACGGCTGGCTGTAAACGAGATGAATAATGGCCGGGTTGGAAGGATCTTTTGTGGCCGAAACAGGATGCACCTGGCCGGGATTTACAGCATAATTATTTA
>JBBSDG010000441.1:0-4015 GCA_038249635.1 Bacteroidales bacterium
AACAAAGCCGGCAAAGACGTCAAGGCCATGACCATCAACGGGCAAATACCAGGCCCAAGCCTGCGTTTTACCGAGGGTGGTTACGCAGTTATTTATGTGAAAAATGAAATGGATGTGGAAACATCTGTCCACTGGCACGGGATTTTATTGCCAAATTTTTTTGATGGCGTTCCTTACCTGAACACGCCGCCCATACTGCCCGGGCAAACACAAAAATACGAGTTTCGGTTGAAACAGGCCGGTACATATTGGTATCATTCCCATACTATGCTGCAGGAACAAAGCGGCGTGTATGGTGCATTGGTCATCGAGCCCCTCGAAAAAACACTGGACTACGACAAAGACCTGGTATTGGTGATTTCTGACTGGACCAACCAAAAACCACCAAATGTGTTGCGCTTCCTGAAACGTGGAACAGAATGGTACACCATCAAAAAAGGAACGGCAACGCCCCTTAACCAGGTAATTGCCAGAGGGGCATTGGGCGCCCAGCTCAACTTTTGGAAACACCGCATGGAAGGGGCAGATATCGCGGACATTTACTACCCGGCATTTTTAATTAACGGCGAACAAATCCGGGAATACCCCGATTTTGAGCCAAGCGAAACTGTGAGGTTGCGCATTGTGAACGCTGCCGCATCCACTGCTTTCTGGTTGACAATTGGGGGAGGCAACTCAACACTGGTGTCGGCTGACGGTTTAAGGGTTGAACCCTACCAAACCGACAAATTGTTTATCGCCGTTGCCGAAACATACGACTTCCTGGTAACTATTCCACAAGCAGGCAAAATTGAATTCAGGGCCACCGGACAGGACGGTTCAGGCAAAACTTCGGCATTTATTGGCAAAGGCCAACCAATTCCGGCATTGAACATCCCTAAACCTGATAAAATAAAAATGATGCAGCAAATGTCCAAAATGGAAATGCGCATGGGAGCACCCGCCATAAAATTCAGGCCAAAAAAAGATGATCCGCACCAGATGCGCAAAAGCTGGGGAATGGTTATGCCCGAAATGGATGGTATGCAGGAGATGAAAATGGATAAAACTCAACCGGGACATGAAATGCACAAGATGAAACAGGACACCATGCAGGACATGCAGCAAATGGATGCCGACGGCATGAAAATGGACATGGACATGGGCGGCGAAGGGATGTTCGACGAATACCATTATAACTTCCTAAAATCTACCGAAAAAACAACATATCCTGACGATGCACCTGTAAATAAAATTTTGCTTAACCTCACAGGCAACATGCAGCGCTATATTTGGAGCATGAACGGAATCCCCCTATCTGAAACTGATAAAATAAAAATCAATAAAGGTGAAGTTACCCGCATTACCTTTAACAACCTTACCATGATGCATCATCCCATGCACATGCACGGCCACTTTTTCAGGGTCATCAACGAAAACAGGGAATATTCACCTCTTAAACATACCGTAAACGTGGCGCCCATGCAGCAGGTAACGGTCGAATTTTATGGCAGTGAATATGGCGACTGGTTTTTCCATTGCCATATACTTTACCACATGATGGGTGGCATGGCCCGGATATTCAGCTACGATACACCGCGAGACATGCGACTAAAGGGTTACCCGGTTTCAAATCTCATTCACGAAACCAACCGCTGGTATGCATGGGGATTGGCCGATGTCGCCTCGAACCTCACGGAGCTGAACCTGGTTGCTTCCAACCTTCGCAACCAATTTAACCTGAGCGCAGAATATGGCTGGAACCAAAACATGGAGGCCGAATTTACCTATGAACGATATTTATACGATTATTTCACCGTATTTGGCGGGGTGAACATGGAGAACGAACAGGCAGACAAGCTCGATGAAATTGCGACCACAGCCGTGGCCGGGTTCCGCTGGTTTACACCTTACATGTTTAAGCTCGATGTGCGGATTGACAATGAATTAAGGCCTCGTTTGGCCATCGGACGGGAATTGATGGCATTCCCAAGGCTGTTTGTTTTCGGGTATTATGAATATCAAATGGATTTTGGGTGGGTCAATGATTTGGAAACAAACACCAAGTTTGCAGATGAGACTGTCTGGCGTGCCGGAGCCGAATACATGTTATCGAAAAATTTCTCGTTAATGACCAGTTACGACAACCGGTTTGGTGCCGGTGGCGGTTTAACCATAAGGTTCTAATCCCATGAATGACTATAAAAATAGATGAAGATGTCTGGCAAGCATCTTCGATACTTGATGCATTGCTCACAATATCAGTTCTTGTAGTTGGCATTTTCCTTGTTGTTTACTTGATTTACAGTATTTAAACTATTAGAATGTGTGAATAATGTAACTTATTTCCGGAATTGTGTAATACATTTCATAATTGAAGGAATTAATTTTAAGAATAATCTCTCATGAATTCCCTGTCCGGTTGCAATGATAAAGATGAATAGATATTTTATTCAATTAAACAATTACAACTTTAAAAAAAGTCATATGAGAAAAAAACGATTTATTTTCACTATTGCCGGAATTTTGATGGTTGGAGCATTTATCTCCTCCTGTACCAAGGAAGAAAATCTGGCATTCCCTGACCCATCCCAAACCGCCCTTAAAGCGGCATCTTTATCTGGTCTTACTCCTACAGAACAGTTAGGGAAAGACATTTTTCATGATAAAAATATTTCTGACCCGGTCGGTATGTCATGTGCCACTTGTCACGGCTCTGCAATGGGATTTACCGGTCCTGACGAGGCGATCAATGAAGCAGGAGCAGCTTATCCGGGTGCTTTCCCAGGGCGTTTTGGAAATCGTAAGCCACCGTCAGCAGCTTATGGCGGGAGTAGCCCTATCCTTTATCAGGATGCAGGAGCCTGGATAGGTGGTATGTTCTGGGATGGCAGGGCAACAGGCTGGATACTCGGCGATCCTCTTGCCGAGCAAGCCCAGGGACCTTTTCTTAATCCTTTGGAGCACAATGTTTCAAGCGCGGAATCTGTCATTCAGATAATAAAGAGTTCAAATTATGCCGATTTGTTTGAACAGGTCTATGGAATCGGCTCACTTGACAACGCTGAAGCTTTTAATAATGTGGGCCGCGCAGTTGCAGCCTACGAAATAAGCGCTGAAGTAAGCCCGTTCTCTTCAAAATACGATATGTTTCTTGCCGGAAAAGCAAAACTTACCGGACAGGAAGCCAAGGGACTGAAATTGTTCAATGGTAAAGGGAAATGTAATCTTTGCCACGTCAGCGACGGTGATACACCCTTATTTACCGATTTCAGTTACGACAACACGGGTATTCCAAAAAATCCTGCAAATCCTTTTTATACCATGCCTCCCGTATATAATCCCGATGGTATGAACTGGATAGATCCGGGATTGGGCGGATATCTGGCATCAACAGCAGGCAAAACACCCGATTATTCAGCATTTGCCGTAGCCAATAAAGGGAAATTTAAAGTTCCTACGCTGCGCAATGTAGACAAACGTCCTTATAAAAGTTTTACCAAAGCATATTCGCATAACGGCGTATTCAAATCGCTGTATGAAGTGGTCCATTTTTACAATACCCGGGATGTAGAAGCCTGGCCTGCACCGGAATATGCTTTAACCGTTAATCATGTTGAGCTGGGAAATCTGGGGCTTAACAAGGGAGAAGAAATTGCCATTGTAGCCTTTCTGCAAACACTTTCTGACGGGTATGTAATTAAAAAGTAATCCGTTAAAAAGGCTTGCTTAATAAAAATTTAATGCTGGCAGGTTTTCTTCTGCCAGCATTTTTTATATAGAAAGTGCTTATTGCTCCGTTGAAAGATGTCTGTCTTTAACAGAGTAAGTTTTTCCTTCTCACCATCCTAATTCATTGATAATCACATCCGACTTTTTAGCTTGCACATGAGAATGTGTGAATGATATAACTTATTTCCGGAATTGTGTAACGATTGCCGCAATTAAAGTGACGACTTTTATATTGTAAAATTTATTCATAATACAAAATTCAAAAAATGGATACTACAGAATTGAAAGGAAACTGGAATGAGAT
>JBBSDG010000442.1:0-4012 GCA_038249635.1 Bacteroidales bacterium
GGAGAAGGGGTGTCTTGTCCTGAAATAGGTTTACAGCATTGTAAACTAAAATTAGGATTGTGGTAACAGGAAATTATTTGTTTTCCTTGTGGTAATCAACCAGTCCGTCGATCGGAGCTTTTATAAATTTCCCGGTTTTTATGCCAAATTCCAGTCCGATTTCGGAAAGTAGATCTTTGTAATGATAAGCAACTGATCCTACAAAGTGCACGGGTATATCTTTATGGCGCGGATAACAGCAAATCTGGTACGTATAAAAAGCCCTGAATGCTTCTGAAACCAGGTTTTTAATATACGGATGATCAAGGTTGTTGTTGATAAACCGGCTGAAGGATGCCAGGAATCGGCTTGGTGCCGGTTTGGTATATACCGAATCAAGTATATTTTCGAGGGTCAATGAATACTCTTCCTTAAACCTTAATTCAATTTCTTCGGGAAGTTCTTTGTGCAGGTAAGCCGTTAAAAGTTGTTTGCCAAGATAGGCTCCGCTTCCTTCATCCCCAAAGAAATATCCAAGTGAAAAAATGCCATCCTTAATATCTTTCCCATCGTAATAGCATGAATTTGAGCCTGTTCCAAGGATGGCTGCAATACCTTCCTTATCGCCGCATAAGGAATGAGCCGCTGCCAGCAAGTCGTGGCTTACATAAATTCTGGCGTTTGGAAAAATTTTCTCAAAGGCAGTTTCTACAGTCATATTTTTGAGCGGGGTTGAACAACCTGCTCCATAATAATACACAGCACTAACGGCTGCATTATCAATGTAGGGTTGTAGTTCTTTCCAAAGGATGGCTTCTATTTCGTCGCTTCCAACCAGGTATGGATTAAATCCCGGAGTCTGAACTTGTTTGTATTCTCTTCCTTCTTTTATCAGGCGCCAGTCTGTTTTGGTTGAGCCTCCGTCGGCAATAAGTATCATGTGGGGTGGATAGTTAATGGTTAATGGAAAATGGTTAATAGTAAATGGGGGGAAGTTATGGGTTTATTCCGTCATTATAAATTTTCCATTTTTTGTTTGGGTAAATCAAGGCAAGTTTAAATTTTGAAAGCAACTACCGGAATGCAAAATTAGTTATTTCTGTGTTCTTTCCAAGGATATCACTGTTCAGTATTGATTTCATCGTTTACTGGCAAACAGTTTTCAGCCTCTTGTAAATACCCAGTTATCACCTTTGGAGAGTTCATGATTGAAATGATATCCGCCTGAATCAAATCCAACCAGCATTTCAAAATCGGTTATTGAATTCTGAATAATAAACCGACTCATCATTCCCCGGGCTCTTTTGGCAAAAAACGAAATCATGGCATAATTGCCATTGCTTTTATCTTTAAAAGCAGGTGTGATAATCCTGGCTTTAAGCTTATTCTTATTAATTGCCGAAAAATATTCATGTGATGCCAGGTTAACCAGAATGTTGTTTTCTGATTCTTTCAGGCTTTTCTTTAACTGATCGGTAATACGGTTACCCCAGTATTTATAAAGATTTTCACCTTTAGGCGTGGAAAATGAAGTTCCCATATCAATACGATAGGGCTTAATTGTATCTAACGGGCGCAATAAACCATACAAACCCGAAATAATCCGAAATTGATTTTCAGCAAATTCTATTTCATCTGGAGATAATGTTTTCGCTTCCAGACCATCATAAACATCGCCGTTATAAGCAAATATGGCTTGTTTAATTGGAGCCGTTTTCCATGATGCATAACGCTCAGCATTTAAATGGGCCAGTTTGGGTGAAATGCCCAAAAGTGCGCCTAATTCTGAAGATTTAAGTTTGTGTAATTTCCCGGCCAGGTAATCAGCATCCTTCTGAAAATATGGTATCCCGGCAATTTTGGATGGTGCTACACTTTCAAAATCAAGTGATTTGGCCGGTGAAATAATTGTGATCATATGAACTTTTATTTTGCAACATGTATTTTGATTTCCAGCATACGCTGATCGGGAGTGAGTTTTGTATATTGATCGCTAAGTTTATAGACTACACCGTGTTTTGTAAACTCTATGCTAACCATTCCTATTGCCACGAAACCAGCTATAATGTTTTCTGCCGTCCGACTGTTGATTTTTGCCAGTTTGCAATATCTTGATTGGGTGATTGTTGGTTCTTTTTCAAGGTAGTCGAGCAGAAATTTCTCACTTTCGCCAAACCGAATAAAGGTCCCTGTTTTTGAATTTTTCCATTTATAGGCTTTCAGCCAGACGCTGTTCACGGGGTAATTCTCATCTTTAACGCGGATATAAATCAGGTAATCATCCTTTTCAACCGGAGCTGAATGCAGTATGTCCTTAATTGCCGGGACGATGATTTCGAGAACTCGTTTCTGATTCACGGTCCATTCTTTCACTTCAAAAGGGACAACCGGCCTGGTAAACATTTCGGAAGCCGCCTGAATCATATAAAATTCTTCTTCGGTGCGAACACCGGCAATCGAGCCATTGTCTTTAACCCCGATAAGTAAACGGCCTCCGTCGGTATTGGCGAAAGCAGCAAGCGTACGGGCTATTTTGCGCGAGTCGGTGATCCCGAATTTAAAATCGAGTTGCTGGTTTTCACCTTTGGCAATCAGTTTACGGATATAACCTTCGTTAGGTTCGTCTTCGTGTTGTATGCGGGAATGTTGTTGAGGCATGTGGGGTTTGGGATATTTATTTGTGTGTTTCAGAGTTTCAAGGTTTCAGAGTTTCAGAGTTTCAGGGTTTCAGGGCACTGAGTGGAGCCGAAGCGCAGAGTTACAATGTTTTGATTCCCTAACCCCTAAATCCTAACTGCCAAACCCTATTTAATAAATTTTGGCAAAAAGTCCTTCATCATATCTTTATGCACGGTGAAGTCCATCATTTTCAGTTTCACATAGTCCTCGTGGAAGAAATAGTAACCAAAGTTTTTGTTGTTTTCTTTCCCACCGGTGCGGCTTCCGGCTCCGGAATCTTTAACCAGGTACCAGGTAACACCGTCTTTTTCGAGGTATCCGACTACATGCATGCCGTGATCATCTGTGGTAGTTTCATTACTGAAACGGAACTGCCGCGCATTTTCATCGATGGCAGCCGATGGGATATCGAATGATGGAATTACTGCCGCATTTGCTTCACGAGCCAGAAACCCGGCCTCGGAAACATCTCCGCCAATGGCCATTGAATAGCCTGCTTTTATAGCTTTTTTGAACACATTCATAAAATCATCGAGCGGAATATTGTAATAACTTGCATCGTGCCACCAGTTATCGGGAACTTCGTATTCCACTTGTTTCCAGTAAGGTTGCTGCATGTACGAAAGTACATCACAGTAATTGTTGGCATTGAATTTCAGCACATTGGTCATATATTCAACCGGTGTCATTACCTTATTATTAACCGTGATTTTTGTAGGAGGTTCGCCGATGTAATAATTCATGATACTGGTGAAATTGGTGATGATGGCTGCTTCGTCCCAGATGTTATTTTTCTTTACAAAATCGGCATAGTTTTTCAGTTCCTCAAACATTTTTGAATGATCGTGAACCGTTTGGCCGGGCTGCAAACCGGTGTAAGCATCGAGTGGAACAATACCATATTTTTTCCATATTTTGGTAACGGCATTACCTTCTGAGCCTTCGCCGAAAGTCATGTTTCCACGGGTTTTTATCCAGTTCTGAGCTCTTTCAAGATATTCGTAATAAACGGAATACATTTCCGAAAGGCGGACTTTCTGATCAGTTGTACGATAAACCTCTGACTCAAGAAACGATGTGCTTGAAAATGACCAGCAGGTATTTGTATTTCCCTGTGAGACAGGCTCATTATGCCAATACCATTTAAAGTCGTCCTTTGATACAGGGATATTAAAAGTGGTTGGATCGGCTTTAAAGGATTTTGTCTGTTTTGGTGCAACTTTATGAGCATCAAATTCTTCAACTCCTTTTAAAATTGAGTTCTGGAAATAACCAGGTTCGTAGGTTTTAAACGTTCCTTTGTCCTTATTTAAAGTCTGGGCAAAGAGTGTTGAACCGCAAAGCCCGATTGCCA